>JAVXGE010000081.1:0-1718 GCA_036657555.1 Bacilli bacterium | reverse complement strand
GAAAAGATATTAAAGATAAAGCATTTGAATTTTGATATTTTCGATAGATATAAAAGATTTATTCCAGAGTACAAAGGTCTGATTTATAACCCAACAATATAAAAAAGTGGAAACTTCATTTTCACTTAATTAATCAAATTTTCCCAAAACTCTTTACATTAACCTATTTATTATATGCTAATTTAGTTAGAAATATACAAATTAAAAAAACTAGTTTTAACTAGCTTTGATTGTTGTTATATAATTATTTATTTTAGTGGACCAAGTGGGACTTGATGCATATTTTATATTAATGGTTTCGGGGGTTGTTAATCCTTTACTATAATAGTTATTATATAAATTATCCATAAACCCTAATATTCCTTCATCCAAGGTGGAATATGACTGATATCCGGTATTTCCACATCCTGTTCCTTTTTGCCCGCCAACATTGTTACATTGTTTTACTAACTCACTGCAATTCCATTTGCATCCTGTTTCTTGAAGTACAATGGCAACTGCTAAATAAGGGTCTAATCCTAATTGTAAACTATGATTTGCTATTAAGCTACCTTTACCCGCTAAAGATGAATTTAAAGAACGATCTAATTTAGCACCTAATTGTTCCAAGGTTAGACCATCATAAACAATATCTGGTTGGATTACAACTGGTTCATTTACTACTATTGTTACTGGTGGTTCTTCTTCGATAGGTTTGCTATTTCCTAAGGAAAATTCTGTTGTTTTAACTTCATTATCGGCTACTGTTATAGTTTTGTTTAAACTAGTCGTTTTTTTACTTTCAAATTTTGTTGTCTCTGCATGATCAAAACTCATTAATGAAAAAACTAATAATAAAATTAAACAATCTAATACGGTAATTAATTTCATGACTTGTTTTTTCTGTTTTATACTCACCTATTACACCTCATTACTTTAATGATAACACTATTATTTTAACATAGTTAGGTATAAATGTCAAATAAGTCATCACTTTAAAAGTGTTTAAAAATAAAGGTTTATAAGCTTATTTTTTAAAAAACAGTATTTTAAAATTGCAATTATTTATTTAATTTATTGTCTTTTATATTTTGTTTTGCTACTGTTAGCATTAATTTAATACGATTAGTTTGATTTGTATGACTAGCACCTGGATCATAATCAATGGCTACAATATTGGCGTCATCATAAATTTTTTTTATTTTTTTTATAACTGCTTTACCGACAATATGATTGGGTAAACAAGCAAATGGTTGAACACATATAATATTTTTTATATCATTTTTTACTAATTCAATTATTTCAGCTGTTAAAAACCATCCTTCGCCGGTTTGATTGCCCGTTGATAATATACCATTAACGTTATCAACTAATTTCATAATATTTGAAAGCTTTTTATATTTAGTTGGATCTAAATTTTCATTAACTGGTTTTTCATATTTATCAATAATTTTTAAAGCTTCTTTGCTTATTATTGAGCGCGTTTTACCTGTTTTTAATAGGGTTTCTTTACTAATGCCATTATAACAACAATATTTTATGAAGCCCATTAGTTCAGGCACTATTACTTCAGCTCCCTCACTTTCTAATTGTTTAACTAAATCATTATTTCCATAACAATGATATTTTATTAATATTTCACCAACAATTCCTACTTTTGGTAAATCTCTATTTATTGTTTTAATATTTGTAAAATCTTCAATAATATTTTTAATGTTTTTTTTGTATGTTATAATATT
>JAVXGE010000080.1:0-1847 GCA_036657555.1 Bacilli bacterium | reverse complement strand
AATATTTCCTTTTGTTTAAATAAAATTATCCCAACTATAAAAATATCTAACTGCATAAAAACTTTAAAAGAATTCTTCATCATCCATTTCAAATAGCGATGATCATCATCATACCAATTTTGCTGAAGCATTTGAAAAGATTTCTTTGATTTCATAATAACATAAATAATAAAAGGAATTATGGATAAAATAAATAACATGATAACGCTCCTTTGCTCTTTACATTTATTATACCAGTTTTTTATAATAATTAAACCATTTTAATTACAATTGTTGTTTTAATACACCATTTGTAGTAGAATATATTTGAGGATGTGATAATATGATAAAAACCGATTCCCGCAAAATTATACCCGGCGATACTTTTATTGCCATAAAAGGTATTGATACTGACGGTCATAATTATATAGAAGACGCTATAACTAATGGTGCCACTAAAATTATTGCGACCAAAGGTACTTATAGTGTCGATACTTTAATCGTTGACGACACACAAGCTTACTTAAATAAATATTTATATGACAATTATAAAAATATTATATCCAAATTAAAAATAATTGGTATTACCGGTACCAACGGTAAAACAACCACCTCCTTTTTAATTTACGAAGCCCTAAATAAACTAGGTTTCAAAACAGCTTATATCGGAACCGTAGGCTTTTATATCAATGGTAAAATACGAGACTTACCCAACACAACTTGTGAAATACTTGAAATGTATAACATGTTAATTGAAGCTTACGAACAAGGTTGTACTTGCGTATCCTTAGAAGTAAGTAGTCAAGGCATCGACATGAAAAGATTAGAAGGAATAACTTACGACTATGCCATCTTTTCTAATTTAACCCAAGACCATCTAGACTACCATAAAACCATGGAAAATTATGCTCTAGCAAAACAAAAACTTTTTAAACGTTTAAAACCTAATGGTATTGCCATCGTTAATACCGACGACCCTTATTCCAACTATTTTTTATTAGACAACAACAATATTACTTATGGTTTTAATAAAGCCGACTATCAAATAACCAAATATGAAATGAACCATATAGATACTAAATTTACTTATACTTATCATAATAAAGAATATAATATTGTAAGTCCTTTATTAGGTAAATATAATGTTTATAATATGTTATGTACCATTATTATTTTAAGACAATTTAATGTTTCGGATATTGCCTTAACCGTTTCTAATTTAAAAGCCCCATTAGGTCGCATGGAAACAATTAAATATCAAACTAATAGTATTATTATTGATTATGCCCATACCCCTGATGCCATCTATAATATTATTACCACCGTTAAAGAAGTAACCAAAGGAAATATTTATGTTGTTTTTGGTTGTACCGGTGATCGTGATCGAACTAAAAGACCTATTATGACTAAATTAGTAACTGATTTAGTTAAAAAAGCAATTATTACCAATGATGATCCCCATTACGAAGATTCTAAACAAATTGTTAGTGATATGACTAAAGGTTTAACAAACACTAACTATGAAATAATTATTGACCGTCATGAAGCTATTTTAAAAGGTATTTCCTTATTAGATACAAATGATGTTTTACTTATTCTAGGTAAAGGTCATGAAGAAGCAATGGTTATTAAAGATAAAAAAGTTCCTTTTAATGATAAAAACGAAGTGTTAAATTATCTTGAAAATAATGAAACTATTAATCTTTAAACTGATAATTTATCAGTTTTTTATTTTTTTAAATTATTTTTTTTTTACCATTAAAATACATTTGTATTATCGACGTTAGTTGCATCACCCTTGATACCGCTTAAGAAAGAACTCCTTTTGTTATTTCTTATTAAATCATAGTTATCAACTTCTATATTGA
>JAVXGE010000079.1:0-1959 GCA_036657555.1 Bacilli bacterium | reverse complement strand
CATAAAATTATATGGAACTAAAAGTTCAAAATGTTCATCATTAATAGTTAATTGTTTTTTTAAAGCATCCATATTATCCCAAACAAATTGATAATCCTCTTTACAACATAGTAAATATATTTTTCTTTGCATATTGTTTTCCCCCTTAAATGTTAAATATAATAGCATATATTTAATAAACTGTCAATTTGTATAACGCAAAGTTTCATTAGATATATTAAAGATAATACCAATCATTATCATATAACTAATTAAAGATGAACCACCATAACTAATAAAAGGTAAAGTTATACCAGTAATAGGCATGATACCTAAGGTCATACCAATATTTTGAAATTGTTGATAAATAAGCATACCAACAATACCTGCAATGATGAGTTTATTCGTTAAATTAGTATTTTTAATAGCTAAAATAATTAACTTGATATCGAATAATAATAGTAATAATATTAATAAGATAGCTCCTAAAAACCCAAAATTATTAGCATAAACAGCAAAAATAAAATCCGTTTGAGGCTCAGGAAAATAAATAGGTGTTTTATTTAAACCCATTCCTAGAAAACCACCAGAACCAATTGAAGTTAATCCATTTTCTAATTGATAACCACTACCACTAGACCAATCTAAAAGACGATCAATTCTTAAAAAAAAGTCTGTTCCAAAAATTTTAATAAATAAATCCGTATTAACAAAATACAATATAACAATACCTAAAAGTAAAGCTATAAAGAAAGTTAAAGCTATTATAAACCAACGATATCTAATTCCGGAAATAAAAAGCATCGTTACCGTTATTAATAAATAGATTAAAACAACACCAGTATCGGGTTGTAAAAAAGTTAAAACACTAGGAATTAGAACAATAATCCCAACTTTAATCAAAAAGTAAAATTCTTCACGAACAGTTGGATTAGAATATTCATCGTTAAATTTATGAATCATTGTTCCTAAAGTAATAATTAATATAATTTTCATAAATTCGCTGGGTTGAATTGTTCCTAAACCAGGAATAGAAAACCAACATTTAGCATTATTAATAGGAGTTGCAAATATTAGAAGACATATAAGTGATATAATCCCTAATATATATAAAATCCAAGCATTACGATAAATAAAATCATTACCAATAAACATTATAAAATAAGCAACAGCAAAGCCGGCTATATACCAAAGAATTTGTTTGATAACAAGGGTATTAGTAGCAATAAGATTTTGAGCACTACCAATAGTTAAGATACTTATAACAATAAAAAGAAACAAAATAACTAACAACCAAATGTCAACTTTATATTTTGAAGTTTTAAGCATGTTATCACCCATTTATAATCTTACACTAAATTTGAAAATTATACAATTAAATACTTTTAAAATATTAAAAAATAAGGTATAATGAAAGCAGGTGATATTATGGGAAGTTTTTGGCAGTATTTAATTATAATTATTATTTTAATAATTATTGCAGTATCTATTTTAAAATCAAAACAACAAGATTTTAAAATGGAAGCTAATAAGCTAGTTGAATATTTAGGCGGTAAGGAAAATATTATTTCTTATGAAGTAAACAAATCAAGATTTATTGTTACACTTAATGACATTAAAATAGTTAACAAAGAAGGAATTCAAAAGATTGGAGCCCAAGGTATTGTTGAAATAGATAATCAATTAAAAATTATCTTAGGTGAACAAGCTAGTAAAATTGAAAAGTATATAAAAGAATTGAAGTAACAAAAATTACTTTTTTTATATACTAGGAATTTGCTTTACGAAATTTAAATTTTCAAATGGCAAACCAAATTATTAGAACCACAAAAAAAGACAGTTATTGAATCTGTTAAAAACCCGAAGTATATAATCAACTTCTACAGTAATAGGATATATTCTAATATAAAGTTACTACATTTAAAAATTTCAAGTTTTTGTAAAAAGGTCTAATTTCAGAAATTGGTATGAAAATAGTTA
>JAVXGE010000078.1:0-2880 GCA_036657555.1 Bacilli bacterium | reverse complement strand
GATTATACTATAATTATGGTTCTTTGTGAACTATTTTTAACTTTTTTGTATAAGCTTCATAATTATTATCAATTTCAACAGTGTCGAAAATATTACATAAACCATTTATTTGATTATAAGTTTGCCATTGTTCTATTTGACAAGCAATTTTCAAAGAAAAAACTTCATTATAATTTAAAAACCCATTAATAATCATTTGTGATTTTATCGATATTGGTCTTTGTTCATCAATGATAATTCCAAAATAAGAATGGTTATTTAAACATTGTTTTAAATCATTTAAAAATTCATTTATTTTAAAACTGGTTGTTGTTTTAATAAAATTAGTTACTTTACCAGTTTGCAAATATTTTAAATACTCTTTATAACAATTATTTTTAGTTTCATTTAATGATGTACATAATTGATATGAAGATTTTATATAGTTCTTATTTAATGTTGTTTTACCATTTGTTTGATTAATTAAAGTAGTTAGAATACTTGTAATTAACTGTAATTCACAATATAATTGGTTATATTTTATAAGGATATTGTTATCTAATTTGTTAATTGTTTGAATTTGTGGTAGTCCAACATTAGGAATATATATACCCATTGGTTTATTACTACTTAAAATAATAGGATATTTTAAAGCTATTCTTTTAAGAATATCAGCTCTTATTTTACCATTATAGCCATATATAAATTGATGATTTCTTTGTTCCATTATAGCCTTTCTTAAGTTTTTTTCGTTCATTATAACACCTCAATATCATTCTAGCACACTTAATTAAAATTAGCTAATTGGTTAAAAAAAGAAGCTAGGCTCCTTAAGTTATTAAACAAATTGAATTAGAAAATAAGTCTAGTTTATTTTTTAAAATTTGTTCTAGTCTATTTATGGATTTCAACATGTCATGAACAGATTTATTTACAGCTAATATTTCCTCATAAGTTCCATTAATAATAGTTTTTTCTATTTTTTCACTTTCAGCATTTAAAATATGAGCTATTGATGTTTCTTCATTCGCTAATGATTCTATTATATCAGCTATTGATTGATAGCGTGTAATTTTTTTAGATAAGATTATTGGCATAGACATATTTAATCCCCCTTCCTTTTACCCTCTATACTTTTATATTCAAATAACTATAAATTGTGATAAAATTTTTTATCGTTACATATATACTTTATCCTTTCTAAATGCTGTCATAAAATATAAAGAATAAAATAGTTTGAGAGGAGGAACTAATATGTCTATGCCTATTATTAAACCAAGTACAATAACTAGAGGTGATGCAATCGGTAATATTATCGAATCAATTGCTAACGAAGAAAGTAGTATTTCGCATATTTTAAACGCCGAAAGTGAAAAACTAAATACCGTAATCAATACTCCAGATGTTACGCCAAAAGATCTATTAACTATTAATAAATCCGTTAAAAATACTGTTGACAAAGTTATTGATTTAGAACTATCTTTAAAAAACAAACTAAATTTATTTATAAATGAAATATGTCAAACTAATTAGAAAGGAGATTTATATATGTCATTTGTTTATGCCAATCCCGGTTCTGGACCTAGTGCTGGTGGAATCGGTTGGTTTGATTTTGGAAATTTAACTTTAAATCCTGGTGATGTTATAAAAGGTTTAACCGGTACTTTAAGTGATGGTACAAGTATTACTTTTGATTTATCTGCTCCATCCACTTCATCAATGACTTTTAATGCAATCGGTTCCCCAACTTATGGTGTTTTCGGTTACGTTAATTATACAGGTATATTAGGTAATGTTTTATTACAAAATAATCGGATTGGTTCTCTTGACCCAGCAACAATTGTTTTAAGCAATATTGTCGCTAAAGATATTAACGGTAACATTGTTAATAATTTTACAGCTTTAGTTTCTGATGCCGAAAATACTAATATCGGTGAATCTTGGCAGTTTAAAACTGATGGTGGTGTTTGGTCTTTATTTACAACAATTGGAAATAATCCTACAACCTTAAATGGTGTCGGTACCCAAACAGTCGATATAATTGGCACAACCCAATTATTTACAGCTGATTATGTTTTAGCAACCCAAGCTCCTAAAACACTTACCCTTCGTACTATAACCAATGGGGGGTTAGAAGCCGTTGCTATTGGTTTTGCAACTACCCGTGTAACTTTACAAAAAGTAGTTGGAGCTCGCATTAATAGTGCTGATCAATTTGATTTAAATATAGCCGGTACCCCTAATGATCAAGTTTTTACAACAGGTACTAGTAATGGTATTCAAGTACAACAAGCAACTGTTTATGGCCTTCCCGGAAATACTTATACCGTAAATGAAGCTATGGCTTCAGGATCTGTTAGTAATTTAAGTGATTATACAATTACAACTTCTGCTATTAACGCAACACCGGCCAGTATTGCTCCACCAATTGGTTCTCTCCCACTTTCTGTTACACCCATTTTAGGTGATGAAATTGTCTATACAATTACAAATGCCGCTCCAGAAACTTTTGTTAAAACGGTCGATAAAGCTTATGCTGATTTAGGTGAAGTTCTAACTTATACAGTCACTGGCCATAACCCAAATAATTTTGCTGTTAATAACGTTCTTATGACTGATGCAACCCCCGTTGGAACTTCTTATATACCTGGTTCATTAGTTGTTAGCGATCCTTATACCGGAACAACACCAGCTACCGGGATTACAATTTTAACTGTTAATCCTAATAGTGATGTCACTATTTCTTGGAAAGTTTTAGTTAATTCTAATATTGCAACTAGTCAAGTTAATAATGTTGCTTCCGTTATTATTCCTGGTCAGAATCCTAAAAATACTAATACGGTTATTACTTCTATTAATAATGCTGATTTAACTTCAAATGGTAATTTTATTAAATCAGTT
>JAVXGE010000077.1:0-3193 GCA_036657555.1 Bacilli bacterium | reverse complement strand
TAATTATAACACATCTTTATAAAATAAGTATAGTGTTTGCATATTTTTCGTCTTTTATGCCAATCTAATTATGGATGTGATAATACGAAAAAATTTTTAATTATCTTAGGTCTTTTTATACTTACCGTCTTCACTTTATACGGTGGCATATATTTATATGCTTGGATGAATCCTAAACTAGTTATTAATAGCGCTAATAGCTATTATTTTTACGACATTGAAGGCTCTTTAATAACTGGAACCGATGAATGGATTTCTTTTGACAATATTGATAAAGACTTAATTAATGCTACCGTAGCCATTGAAGACCGTCATTTTTTCAACCATCAAGGCTTTGATTTTTTAAGAATCGGAAAAGCCATATACACTAACTTAGCCAGTAAAACTAAAAATCAAGGAGCCTCAACCATAACCCAACAATATGCTAAAAATCTTTACTTAGACTTTGATAAAACCTGGGAAAGAAAAATAAATGAAGCTTGGTTGACCATTAGACTAGAAACCCATTATACAAAAGAAGAAATAATTGAAGGCTATTTAAACACCATTAATTATGGTGGTATATTTGGTGTTGAAAACGCTTCTAAATACTATTTTAATAAAAGTGCTAAAGATTTAACATTAGAAGAAGCTTCCATGCTAGCTGGTATTCCTAATTACCCTAGTGAATATTCTCCTTTTGTTAATAAAGAAGCCGCTAAAAAAAGACAAAATATTGTTTTAAGTTCCATGGTTAGAGATGAATATATAAGCCAAGAAGATATGGATAAAGCTTATTTAAAAGAATTAAACTACGCCAATAAAGTGGACGAAACTAAACTTAATTCGCTTATGTACTATCAAGATGAAGTCATTAAAGAATTAAAAAAAATTACATCAATTCCTTCTTCCTTCATAACCACTGGTGGCCTTAAAATATATACCAATTTAGACATTAAAGCCCAAGAAATATTAGAAAACACCATTAAAAAACATAGTGGTGAAGCTCAAGTGGCCAGTATTATTATGCAACCCTATACCGGTCAGGTTTTAGGCTTAGTCGGTGGTAATGACTACTCTAAAAGCCAATTTAACCGTGCCACTTCAAATAATCGCAGTGTTGGGTCAACCATTAAACCCTTCCTATATTACGCCGCCTTAGAAAATAGTTTCACCCCTTCAACAACTTTTACAAGTGAAAAAACAACCTTTGTCTTTGCCGAAAACCAAACCTATACCCCCACTAATTTTGGTGATAGTTACCCTAATAAAGCCATTTCCTTAGCAACAGCTATTGCCTACTCAGATAATATTTTCGCCGTTAAAACCCATTTATTTTTAGGTGAAGAAGTTTTAGTTGATACCATGAAAAGAGTTGGCGTTGACACTAAATTAAATAGTATTCCTTCCTTAGCCTTAGGAAGTCAAGCCATTAGCTTATTAGAAATGACCGGTGCTTATGCCACCTTAGCTAACGAAGGCTATAAAATAAAACCCCATTTTATAAACAAAGTTGAAGATATTAATGGCCATATTTTATATGAATATAAAGATATTAAAGAAGCCGTTTTAAATAAAAGTATAACATTTGTTTTAAATGAATTATTAGCCAATACTTCTAATCCTAAATTTATAAGTTATAGTTACCCAACCGCTTATAGTATTAGCTCTAAACTAACTAAAAAATACGCTATTAAAACCGGAACTACTAACTTTGATCATTTAGTATTTGGTTATAATAAAGATGCTGTTGTTGGTATATGGACTGGTTATGATGATAATCGTATTTTATTAGATAACGACATAAACACTAATAAAATAATATGGTCAGAAATAATAGAAGCTTATTTAAAAGATAAACCTGATAATTGGTACTCTATGCCTAATAATGTTGTCGGTATTTTAGTTGATCCTATAAGTGGTAAAATATCTAACGATAAAAATAGCACTATTTTATATTATATTAAAGGTACTGAACCTTCTAATAATTACAACTTAGATGATACTATTCCAACTATTAAAACTGAATAAAATTCATAATTCATAAAACAAAGGTATTGATGTTTTTAATAAAAAATGGTAAAATATATTAAGAATAGAAAGAGGTTTTATGAAATGAATGAAAACAAACGTGAACTAAGTCATACCGTTACCCATTATGGTCCTGAAAAAGGTCGTAAAATTGTTACGCATTATGGTTCTAATAACAACCAAAATGTTCAACCTTTGAATAATCAAAATGTTCAACCTTTGAATACTAATCCCACCCCTAATCAGCCTAAAGTAAAAAAGAAAAAAATATTTTTAATACCTTTATTAATCCTAATGCTTTTAGTAATTGGAGCTTCCGTTTATTTTACTTTTTTCAATAAAAAACCCGTTGTTTTAAAAGGAAAATTAGATATCTTACCATTAACTCTTAAAGGAGAAAAAGATATTATTACAACCAATATTGATCAAACAAAACATACGGGAAAAAGAAAATTAATTAATAATTTTGGAATTGATATACCTTTTGAATTAGTTGATGCCGGCTATAATTTTGAAATTGTTAATAACATTGCTAAAATTAAAACTAAAGACAACAATTTTGAATTTAGTTTAGTCCAATTAAGCGATAAACCATATGGTTTATCACTTCCTAAAGAATTAGAAAATGAATATACAACTTTAGTTAAAAAACTAACTAAAGATGACACTTATAAAAATGATATAAATAGTGCCCCTGAAATGATAGAATTTTATAAAAAAAATAAAATTAATAGTAAAATTAATTTTGAAACACTAACTAATAGTGAAAAAATAAGTTTTATTAATAAATCATTAGGAATATCAATTACTAAATTTACTAATGATGGTAGTTTTTGTAATTTCGGTGATTGTATGAATATTCTTTATACAGGCACTAATGAATTATTAGCTTCCTATACAAAAGCAGAAAATTCAACCGTTAAAAAAAATTATTATGGAACTTATTTAATCTATCAAAAAAATCAAGATGTAACTTATAATATAACTTTTAGTAATGATATAGCTATTAATAATTAATATATAAACTGGTAAATATTTCAATTTGATTATTTATCAGTTTTTTATTTATTTTTTTTAATAAAAAAACAGTTTTAACTATTTAAGTTTTAACTGTTTTCCAATCATTTTTAATATTCAAAAACTTACTAACTAAAAATGATTTATGTTTTTTTCTCTTAAAAAT
>JAVXGE010000076.1:0-3368 GCA_036657555.1 Bacilli bacterium | reverse complement strand
AATGCTACTTTTGTATTTAACAACATAATAATCAATAAAAATAAAATAATTAAATTAAAATATAAATTGTTACTCATAAAACTCATAATAATAAATAAAAGAGTACAAATAATTTTAGCTAAAGGATTCATTTGATGAATACGTGAAGATATACTATAATAGCGACCAATCATAACTTTATTTAACAAGGCGATACACATCCTTCATTAAATCATTAATATCATCACGATATCCTAATTTTATATTTTTTTTAGCTAGAGCTAACTGTGAAAAAGCAATAATTGAAGGTGGTTTTATTCCATATTCTTTAATTAAATGATTGGTAAAAACACTGTATTTGTCCCCTTCAATAACTAATTTACCATCATTTAAAACATATATATAATCTACAATTTGGTGTAATAAATTAACATCTTGACTAACAATAATAATTGTTTTATCATATCTTGTTTTAAGAGTTTTAATTATTTTAATTAAATTATTTTTACTTTTACTATCTAAACCAATTGTTGGTTCATCTAAAATAATAACTTTAGGATTAAAAGCCAATATAGAAGCTATAGCTACCTTACGCATTTGTCCACTACTTAAACTAAAAGGATTACGCTCCAAATAAGTTTCATCTAAACCAACCATCTTTAAAGCATCTTTAACATGACTTTCAATATTCTTAACTGATTTATTAAAATATTTCATTCCAAATTCAATCTCTTTTTTAACAGTACTACAAAAAAACTGCTCCTCTGGAAATTGAAAGACTAAACCAATATTATATCTTAAATTATTAATATTTTTAATTTTTCTTGTTTTACTTAAAATACGACTACCAACTTTTACCGCTCCACTAGTAGGTAACATTAAAGCATTAATCATCTCAACTAAGGTTGTTTTGCCAGAACCACTTTTACCAATAAGGCCATTAATCATTCCTTCTTTAAAAGATAAATTAATATTACTTAAAGCTACCTTTGCAAGAGGAGTTTTCTCATTATAAATATAACTAACATCATTAAATTTTATTTCCATAAAACATCCACCATTTCTTCCATGTCGTATATAATATGATCAATTAAATTATAAAAGATTAATCTTTGTGATAATAAAACCATAAATGGTTGTTCTAAGCCTAAAGAGGAAAGTACTTTTTCTTCTAAATAAATTTTTTCTTTAGGTCCCTTTAAAACAATTTGACCTTCATTCATAACAATTATTTCATCACTAAATAAAGTTTCTTCCATATCATGTGTAATATTAATAATTGTTATATCTTTTAAAGAAATTAAGATGTTATATATTTTATCTTTATCTAAAGGATCAAGCATAGTAAAAGCTTCATCTAAAATTAGTAATTTAGGATCATGAACTAAAGCACTGGCTAAAGCAACCAATTGTTTCTGACCACCACTTAAACTATGGGGATTACTTTCTAAAATATCATATATTCCTAAATAAGAACTAATTTCTTCAACTTTTTTACGAATATCTTTATTATTATAATTCATATTTTCTAAAGTAAAAGCTATATCATCCATAACCGTTTGCGCAACAAATTGATTGTCAGGATTTTCGAAAACAACCCCGATAGTCTTACGAATATCATTAAGATTATCTTTTAATAATAGATAATCATTTATTTTAATATAACCATTACCCTTAAGTAACCCTGTTAGTATTTTAATTAAAGTGCTTTTCCCACTACCATTAGGTCCAATAATAGTTGTTATTTTGTTTTTTTTAATTTCTAAATTTAAATTATTAAAGATAACTATATTACCATATTTAAAATTAAGATTTTTAACTATAACTGCATCTTCCATAAAATCACCTAAACTTATTATAATATAAAACCCTTTACATTACAAGCAAGTATGTCTTACTTTACATTAAAAAAGAATAATTAATTATTCTTTTTACTACTTTGTAACTTATAACTTATTTTTAATAATAACTTAATAGGAATAAATTTTGATAAATTAACCCCTATTTTAGTCATTGTTCCTGGAATAATAACTAGTTTACGTTGAAACATCTTCTTAATTGCATAATTAGCGACATCGTAGCTTTCTAAAGACTTCACGCTAAACTTTACCTTGGCAACATCGTTAAACTCCGTAGCTACCGGTCCAGGGCATAAACAACCAACATAAACATAACTATCATCTTGTTTTAATTCTTCATATAAAGCTTGTGTTAGCCTTAACACATAAGCTTTCGTAGCATAATAAGTCGCCATCAATGGACCTGGTAAGAAAGAAGCTGCTGAAGCAACATTTAAAATATAACCTTTATCTTTTTTCTTAAAATCTTTCATAAATAACTTTGTTAAAGTATGAACTGTTTTAATATTCAAATCAATCATATCTAATTCGGAATCTAATTTTGTTTCATCAAATTTACCAAATAAACCAAAGCCAGCATTATTAATTAAAATATCAATATCTTCTTTTTTGACTTTATTATATAATTTCATACAATTAAAAGTACTAGAAATATCAAGACTAATAATTGTTACTTTAGTTTGTAATTGTTCTTTTAATTCTTCTAAACGTTCTTTTCTCCTAGCTACCAATATTAAATCATAGCCCATTTTACTTAAAATAATAGCTATATCCCTTCCAATACCTGAAGATGCCCCTGTAATTAATGCTGTCATGAAAATCACCTCATAAGCCCATTATACTATAAAAGGAAAAAATAACAAATACTTTTGTTATTTTATTGAAAACTTTGTATCACGGTTAACCAAATTATACAAAATTAAACAAATATTAAAGAAAAGTAAATAATAAACATTAGCATCATAATAAATACTACGAGCATTATATAAATGACTTACTTCTTTTAAATAATCCAAGTGTTGATAAAATAATAAACAATCAATATCAACCCTTAAAAAAATAAATAACATTACTAAACCAATAACAATACCTAAAACATTATATTTAATATTAAAATTTATTTGGCGACACCTAACTAAATCCCAAAAATAAATAATTAAAAGTAAGAAAAAAGTGGACAATAAAATTAAAGAAGCAATATGTTTGTCGGCAACACTAAAAATAAGAAACATTAAAGAAAAATTTATAATAAAAAGAATATTTTTAATAATCATTAACATTATTTTCATAAGGCACCACCTAGTTTTAATATTTCATTAGTTAAAAATTCTAAGTCATAAACATCATCAGTAAAAGCTTGTATTCTTGCTTTTAATTGACTATTTTTGTGATTGTTTAAAAAATGATAATCATAAGCTTCTATATATTCCATATAAAAATAATTATTTAAGACGATGTTACTAGTTGTATATCTTTTAATATAATTACTAAAATTTTTAAAACCGATATCACTTTTACTTAAAGTATCAA
>JAVXGE010000075.1:0-3670 GCA_036657555.1 Bacilli bacterium | reverse complement strand
TAAAAAGCAATTTTTTTCATACTTTTAAGTAGAGGTGAAAGAATGTTAAATTTTCTAAGGAGTCTTTTTAAAGATTTTTATATATTTACCGCGGCTTATTCAAATAATGTTTTCCCCGAACCTTTAAATAAGGATGAAGAAGAAAAATGCGTTGAATTAGCTAGATTAGGTAATAAGGAAGCACGAGGGAAATTAATCGAACATAATCTAAGATTGGTAGCTCATATTGTTAAAAAGTATGATCATCGTAAAGAAGATGTCGATGATTTGATAAGCATTGGAACGATCGGTTTAATTAAAGGGGTTGATAGTTTCAGCTATAAACACGGAACTAAATTAACAACTTATGTTGCTAAATGTATCGAAAATGAAATTCTAATGTATTATCGTAGTGATAAGAAGCATAATAAAAATATTAGTTTAAATGAATCAATTGGTTTTGATAAAGATGGTAACGAAATAACCTTTTTAGATGTTTTAAAAACACCAAAACCAGATTTTGCTTTAGATATTTATAAAAAAGATAATATTAATTTATTAAAACAATATTTTACTATTTTAATGCCCCGCGAAAAAGAAATCATTATTAAAAGATATGGTTTAAACAATGTTGAAGCTGTAACCCAAAAGGAAATAGCAAAACAGTTAGGCATATCACGAAGCTATGTATCACGAATTGAAAAGCGAGCTTTAACTAAAATTTTAAGGGAATTTAGAATTCAAAATAAATAAAACCTAATAAAAGATTCAAAGAGTTAACTCGATGAATCCTTATTCCTTAATTGCCGTTTCTCGACTGATATTTTCATATTCTTTATTAGTAACTTTTAAGTATAAATTAATGAAATCAATTTAGTTTAACACAAATAATATAATACAAAAAACTAAAAAGAATTAAAGAAATAATATATTAAAATTTAGGTGTTAACATTGTGGAAAAAAAATCATTGCAAAACCTTTAAAATATAAGGAAAAGTAATGATTTTTTGCCTTTTCAACTACAAAACTAGGTAATTACCTCTACAATATTAAAATAAAAACAGAAAGTTAAATTCTTGTGATATAATGGGAATAAGAAGAACTGCATTTCAGCTTATTACAACATAGGGGGTATTTATGTTAGATAGAATATTTGATTTAGCTAAAATTCAAAGTAAAATTGCTAGCTTTAGTAAACCACTAAAACAACAGTACAATGATTATTTAATTCGTGGATTCGGAGTTCTATTTACCTTCCATTCTAATCGTATTGAAGGAACTAACAGAACTTTAACTTTAAATGATACAAAGGAAATATTAAATAATACCTATGATTTGGAAAATGTTATAGATAAAAATAAACAAAGAGAAATTAATGAAACTATTAATCATCAGAATGCTTTTAAATATATTTTTGAAGTAATGAATAAAGATATAGATCTTATTACACTCATCAAAAATCTACATCAAATTATTGGTAGTGGCATTATTGAAGGTGCTGGAAACTATAAAGAACATGAAAATTATTTAGTCAATAGTAATGGTGAAGATGTTAATTTCACAATACCAACACAAGTAGCTAATAGAATGGAAGAACTAAAACAGAAATATGAAAAGGAATGGCAAGAGTTAACGGCATTTGAACGTGCCGTAAGACTTCATATGGCAGTTATTAATATTCACCCCTTTAGTGATGGAAATGGACGCGTAGCAAGGCTAATCATGAACTATGAGCTAATTAAAAATAACTATCCACCAGCGAATATCAATGAGAGTCAAAAATTATCTTACTATTCTGTCATTGAAGAAATTAATGTCAATACCGATTATCAAAATAAGCCATTAGAAATTAGTGATATCAAATTATTTAATGAAACTATTCAGCAACTATCTATTGTGACATTTAAAAATATGCAAAAATATTTTGAAGATAAATAAACTTTAGTGTACTTAAAGTACGCTTTCATAATTTTTATAAATCTTTCCTTCAATGAAATTTTAATGTATTATTGTAGCGATAAGAAGTATAATAATATTAGTTTAAATGAATCAATTAGTTTTGATAAGGTAATAAAAGAACCTTTTTAGATGTTTTAAAAATACCAAACCCAGATTTTGCTTCAGACATTTATAAAAAAGCTAATATTAATTTATTAAAACAATATTTTAATGCATCATGAATAAAAAGCGAGCATTAACTAAAATTTAAAAGAAATTTAGAATTCAAAACAAATAAAACCTAATTAGATGTTGTCTTTAAAGGGTAAAAACGAATATAGGCTCAATTTGACAAAGTATAAATAAATGTGATACAATGTAAGTCATTCGAGGAGGATATGTATGCAAATCGTATTAATTATTATATCAATCTTACTGATTGCTATTGTTTTATTACAAGCAGGTAAGGCCGAAAGTGCTTCAAATGTTATAACGGGTGGATCTGATGCCTTATTTGCAAATCGTAAAGAACGTGGTGGGGAATTAATCATCACTCGTTTAACGATGATATTAGGTTTATGCTTTTTTGTAATTTGCTTAATATTAGGTTTTTAAAAAAACATCAATTTGATGTTTTTTTTATTTCTTAAAGAATCGTTCTAATAGATTCTTATTATTTTCTTTTTTAGCTTTTAATGGATCAGATTTTTTAGTTAAAAAATAAATAATAGGACGACTAAATATTTTAGAAAAGAATCTAATAATACCCTTAGTTTCTTTCTTAACACGAGCATAATAAGTATCTAAGGTATCATTTTGAAAATTTAAAATATCATTTAATTTATAACTATCTTTAAAATAACCACAGTGGAAATTAGCTGTAGCAAAAGCTACATCTTTTAAATAATGAATATTTAAACCATATATTTTAAACATACTAATTAAAAATTCTCGGTATGTTGTTCGACATTTCAACCCACCACTTAAATTATATATATGACCTTTTAATTCATCTAAATGTTCTAAAGCTTTAACAAAACAACCACCCGTATCAATGGTACTAGCAATTTCTAATTTTGTATCTAAAGGCATATGGAACATTAATGGATCGGTAGCTGGATGACCCATAATACCTGTTAATCTAAAAATAGTATAAGGAATATCAGCTTCCATAATTAATTGTTCAACCGCTATTTTTGTTTGGGCATAATAATCACCTAAACTTGGTTTTAAAGGATCACTTACCTCAATAAAATAATCATCCAATCGATCACCATAAACACTAACTGATGATGAATAAAGTAAAAAAGGTTTTTTATCTTGTTTTAAAATAGCTTCAACAATATTTTTAGTTCCAAAAAAATTTACTTGCCGTGTTAATTCCGGCTCTTTATCAGCTAAAGGTGGAATAATAGCTGCTAAATGAATAATAGCATCCATTCCTTTAACTAACTGCTTAACTAATTTAGAATCATTAATTGAACCATAAACAATTTTAACAGAATCTTGAAAAGGTTTTAATTTTTTTCTATTTTTTTTATTATCTAATTCAATAACTGTAACCTCATATTTTTTCAAAACTAACTGTTTTAAAGCTTCAAAGCCAACACTACCAGCTGCCCCTGTTAATAATACTTTCAAACCTATCACCTTCCGTTATAATTATAACACATTTTTAAAAATACAAATCTTTATTTTATTAATTGGAGTTATAGTTATTGAAAACTTTAATAAAAAAATGGCATAAAAATAA
>JAVXGE010000074.1:0-3674 GCA_036657555.1 Bacilli bacterium | reverse complement strand
TAGTGATGATAAAATAAGTAATTATTTAGGTAAAAGTTTAAGTATTGATGCTAAAGAAAAAAAAAGTTTTTTTAATAATCTTTTTACTAATTTAGAAAATACCATTCCTAATAGCAAATTAAAAATAATTGATAATTATGAAGATATGTTTTATTATTTAGCAAGTGGTTATACATGTATTATTATTGAAGGTGAAAATAAAGTTATTGCTTTAGAAACTAAAGCTAATCTAGATCGTGGCGTTCAAGAAGCTAGTAATGAGCCTATTTTAAAAGGTCCAAAAGATAGTTTTAATGAGAATTACCAAACTAATATTGGTTTAATTAGAAAAAGAATTAAAGATAAAAATTTATGGTTTAAAGAAACAACTGTTGGTAAAAGAACTAAAACTAAAGTTAGTGTTGTTTATATAAAAGATATCGCCGAAGAAAAAAAGGTTAATAAAATTCTTAAAAAATTAGAAAAAATTAATATTGATGGGATTATTGATTCTAGTTATATTAGAGAATTAATTGTTGAAAATAATCCAACTATTTTGCCCCAAGTTATATCAACTGAAAGGCCTGATGTGGTATCCATTTCTTTGTTAAATGGTAAAATAGCTATTATTGTTGAAAATACACCTTATGTTTTAATACTACCAGGTTTATTTACAGATTTTTTTCAATCCCCAGAAGATCATTATATTAAACCTTTTAATGCTTCTTTTACAAGAATTATTCGGTATATGGCTTTTTTAATATCCATTTTAGTCCCTGCTTTATACATTGCCGTTACTACTTATGACATGGAAGTAATTCCTAATTTACTCCTTATATCCTTTTCCATTCAAAAAGAAGGTGTTCCTTTTCCTACTTTAGTTGGTGTTTTAATTTTAAATTTTGCCTATGAAATATTAAGAGAAGCTGATACAAGAAAACCTAAAATAACTGGAGCTTCAATTAGTATTGTCGGAGCTTTAATTTTAGGTGAAGCCGCTGTTTCTGCCGGTGTTATATCACCAATTGTCGTTATTATTATATCCTTATCAGCCGTTGCAGGTATGGCTTTTTCTGATCCCGATATGATTAATGCCATTAGAGAATGGCGAATAATTTTTATGATCTTTGCCGCTTTATTCGGATTAATTGGTATTTTTATTATTGGTTTAATTTTTATTGCTAAATTATGTAGTATGAGTACCTTAGATATTCCTTTCTTAACCCCAATCGCCCCTTTATATTTAAAAGATTGGAAATCATCTATTTTAAGATTTCCTAAAAATAAAGATAAACAAAGACCTATCTATTATGCCCCTAATAATCAAACTAAATTAGGAGATGAATAAATGAAAAAACTAATTGTTATTATAATTATTTTAACAACTTTAACCGGTTGTTGGAATTATCGTGAATTAAATCAATTAGCCATCGCTACTGGTATAGCCATTGATAAAGATAAAGATGGTTACCTTGTAACAATCATGATAGCTAACTCTAAAAAAAACGGTGACAATAAACAACAAGCAGCAACAACCGTTTATGAAGGTAACGGTAAAACATTTTTTGAAGCTATAAAAGATGTTTCTTTAAGTGTCTCTCGCCAAATATATTTAGGCCATATTGAAATAATTGTTTTATCCGAAGAAATAGCTAAACAAGATATTGTCAATGCCACCGAATTTCTATTTAGGTATCCACAAACAAGAAATGAATTTTACCTTATTTTAGCTCAAGATTGTAAAGCTGGTGATGTCTTAAAAATAACTATTCCTTTAGAATCATTCCCTTCCCAAAATGTTGCTAAAAACTTAGAAATAACCGACAAATTACAAGGTTTTACCTATAAAGTTACCTTTAATGACTTTATTAAAACCATCTTAGAACAAGGTATCCATCCCGTTTTACCAAGCATCAATATTGTTGGTGACATTAAAGAAGGTAATAGCGATGAAAATATTAAACAAAACATGCCTAAAACTAAATTAAAACTAGGAATGATGGGTATTTTTAAAAATGATAAATTCATAACCTTTGCCACCAAAGATGAAAGCAAAGGAATCAATATTATAAATAATAAAATTAAAACAAGTGGCTTCATCATCGATTGTAACGGCGGCAATGTCGTTGTCGAAGTAACCCAATTAAAAACCAATATAGATTTTGACCTAACTTCTAATATTCCTAAAATTAAAATAAACATCAATGCTCAAGCCGCTATTGAAGAAGTATCTTGTAAACTAGATTTAAAAGATAAACAAGTCATCCAAGATATTAAAACCAAAAGTGAACAAGAAGCCATTAAAATAGTCAATAGTGCCCTTACCTTAGCCCAAACTAACCAAACAGATATCTTCGGCTTTGGCAATAAAATATATAAAAAAAACTATAAATATTGGTATAAAGTAAAAACCAATTGGGACAATGAAATATTTCCTAAAATTAACTTTACCACCAACGCTAAAATAGACCTAGAAACAAAAGGTTCAACCGACTATAGAATCGAGGTTACAAATGGAAACCATTAAAAAAAATGCCTACTGCTTTTTATCCTACTTCCTTATGCGTTCATTATTTGTCGGTGTCGCCACCTATAACATTTTCAACATCGTCAAACAAGATAGTTGCTTTAGCATTATTATAGGCTTCCTTATAAGCTTTATCCCCTTACTAATATATTATCATTTATTAAACCACAACCCTAATTTAAATATTAATAATTTAATCCTTACATATTGTGGTAATATTATCGGTAAAATCTTAATCAGTTTCTTTATACTATTCTTCCTATTTCATACCAGCGTTATCCTTTGGAATCTTTGCAACTTTATAAACACCCAATACCTATTTCAAACCCCCCTTTTAGCCATCGCCATTTTCTTTATGATACCAGTCATCTACATCGTAAATAAAGGATTAAAAGTCATCGGTCGTTGTGGCATTGTCTTCTTTTTAATGAGCTTATTTCTCCTTATTTTAATCGTTTTTTCACTTACCTTTAAAATAAATTTTAATAATTTATTTCCTATTTTAGAAGTAGGTTTAAAACCCATCTTAAACGGATCATTCACCAACATTGTATATAACATCTTACCAATCTTTGTCCTTCTCATTATCCCTAAAAACAATATCGAAGACAATAAAAAATTAACTAAATCATTTTTAAAAATTTATAGCTTTACCTTCTTAACCCTCTTATTAACTATCTTTTTTACCTTAACTATCTTCGGTATCGATTTAGCAAACCTTTATCAATTCCCTGAATATCATTTATTAAAAGTTATTAATGTCGCCAACTTTTTTCAAAGAATGGAATCCATCCTATCATTTCAATGGTTATTCGACCTTGTTATGACCTTAATTATCTTTATTTATTATATAAAAACATCCATTAAAGAAACCTTTAATTTTAAATATAATAAAATATTAATCATTATCATTAGCCTTATTGTTGTAATTATATCCCGTAATATTTTTAAAAATAACACTTTAGCCTATCAATTTTTAGGTGGTCTTTATCGTTATATTTGTTTGTTATTTTTATTAATTATACCTTTAATAATTCTAATAATATCCAAACTTAAAAAAAAAATTAATCGATAAATTACTCATCTGCTAAAGTCGTATATTGAAGAAACCTTCATATAATTAAAAGAATATCTAAGTTACACTTGTTCTAATTTAAGTATTTTTTTT
>JAVXGE010000073.1:0-3681 GCA_036657555.1 Bacilli bacterium | reverse complement strand
TTTGAAAATGAAATTGATGATACATCAACTGTTAAAAAATTAAACATTCGTGAATCAGGTTTGAATTTCTTTAAAAAACATGGTAAAGCTATTATAGCTGGAACCTTAAGTGGAATTGTTATTTTAACAGCTGGTAGCCTTTTAAAATCATGTTCAACAGATAAAAAAGATATTGAACCAACACCAACACCAACAATTGAACAACCAAAAGAACCTGTTACAACACCTGTTATTCAACCATTAGGTTTAAATGCTAACAATTTTGATGAAAAAGTACAAAAAATAATTGAAACAAATAGTTTAAATGATTTAGATGTTAAAGAGGAAATAATTAAATCAGCTTTATTATTAGCTAATTTAGACACATTAACGCCTAGTGATTTGAATGAATTGGGAATTAATGAAGTTAATATGCAAAATGAACTTCAAAATTTATTAGATTATATTTCATTAGTTGAAACACATAATAATAGTAACAACAATAGTTTAGCTAAACATATTTCATTAACTAATTTAGTTTATGATGAATTAGATAAAGCTATGTTAGAAGAATTAGATACTGAATATATGGATTTAATGAATACAATACAAGATTCTAATTTAAATGATGATGAAAAAACTAAAACAATTTCTAGCACTTTAACATATGTTGAAAAGTTTATTGTCGGTGATGGACAATTACATTTAACAAATGGTGATTATGCTAAACAAAATCTAAACAGTGGAGCTGGATTATTAGCTGAATCATATGCCCAAGTAATTGGTGATGAAATAAATAATGCTGATAGTTTATTTAAAAATGAATATAAAGTATTAATTAATACAATCAATGAAAATACAATTGGTTTAGATTATATTAATGATTTATACAAATTTGAAGTTCCAGAATGCTTAGAAGTAGAACAACAAAAAACATTGATAAAATAACTCATACGAGTTATTTTTTCTATTTTAAAAAGATGCGTCATATGATATAATAATAAGGGTGATGAAAATGAAATTATATAACACATTAAATAAAAAGGTCGAAGAATTTATTCCAAATAATAAAGAACAAGTTACAATGTATACTTGTGGACCAACAGTATATCATTTTGCTCATATCGGTAATTTAAGAACCTATATTTTTGAAGATGTTTTAGAAAAAGGGTTAGAATTTATTGGTTATAATGTTAAAAGATGTATGAATATTACTGATGTTGGACATATGGCTAATGATAGTGATAATGGTGAAGATAAAATGGTTAAGGGAGCTTTACGTGACCATAAAACTGTTTATGAAATAGCTGATTTTTATACAAAAGCTTTTTTTGAAGATACAACTAAATTAAATATTAAAAAACCGGCTATTGTTGAAAAAGCATCAGATCATATTGATATGTATATTAAAATGATTGAAAAATTATTAAAAAATGGATATGCTTATATATCTAATAACAATGTTTATTTTGATATAAGTAAAGCTAAAGATTATTATAAATTAGCCGGTTCTAATGAAGAATTATTAATTGGTGTAAGAGATAATGTAACTGAAGATGTTCATAAAAAAAATCCGGCTGATTTTGGTTTGTGGTTTACAATGTCAAAATTCGAAAATCAAGCAATGAAATGGGATAGTCCATGGGGAACTGGTTATCCAGGTTGGCATATAGAATGTTCAGGCTTATCTATCAATTATTTAGGTGAATTTTTGGACATTCATTGTGGTGGGGTAGATAATATCTTTCCACATCATACAAATGAAATAGCCCAATCAGAAGCTTATTTAGAGCATAATTGGTGTAACTATTGGATTCATGGTGAACATTTGAATGATAGTACTGGTAAAATGAGTAAAAGCAAAGGAGAATTTTTAACTATTCCTTTATTAGAAAGTAAAGGTTATAACCCTTTAGCTTATCGTTTATTTTGTTTACAATCACATTATCGTAATCAATTAGTTTTTTCATATGAAGCTTTAGATCAAGCTTTAAATATTTATAATAAATTAAAAGAAAAAGTTAAAAATATAAAA
The DNA here is from genome assembly GCA_036657555.1 of Bacilli bacterium. Classification (GTDB taxonomy): domain Bacteria; phylum Bacillota_I; class Bacilli_A; order RF39; family UBA660; genus Faecisoma. The sequence goes on along the minus strand of JAVXGE010000073.1, from coordinate 1,667 downwards.
GAAAATATTGATGGAGTACTTGATAATGAAATATATAATAAATACTATGAACAATTCAAATTAGCTATTAATAATGATTTAAATACTTCAAATATGTTAACTAGTTTATTCGACGTTTTAAAAGAAGATGTTAATAATACAACTAAATTAGAGCTTATTAAAGCTTTTGACCAAGTTTTATCATTAGATTTATTAGAAGATAATAACAATATAATTGATAAAGAATTAAGTAATTATATTAATCAAAAAATTGAAGAAAGAAACTTAGCTAAAAATAATAAAGACTATATGTTAGCAGATAAAATAAGAGAAGAATTATTAAATAAAAATATTATTATTAAAGATACTTTAAATGGAACAATATATGAGGTGAGAAAATGATGTATGGAATGGAAAATGGTATAACAATGTTATTGTTTTTAATAGCAATAATTGTTGTTTCTTTAGCACAATATAAGGTAACTTCTGTTTATAAAAAAAACAAGGTTATAATTTTAAAAAAATCTTTAACAGGTCAGGAAATAGCTCGTAAAATATTAGATAAAAATGCTTTAGAAAATATTTATATTGTATCGGTTAAAGGTGAATTAACTGATCATTATGATCCTAGAAGAAAAGTAATTAGATTATCAAATAGTGTTTTTAATGAAAATAGTATTTCTTCAGCTAGTATAGCTGCTCATGAAGTAGGACATGCTTTACAAGATAAAGATGGTTATATTTTTATGAAGATAAGAGCTTTCTTAGTACCAGTTGTTAATTTTGTTACTTATGCTGGTTATTTTGTCGCTATTATTTCATTAATTGGTGGTCTAACAGGTTATTTAAAAATAAGCTTAATAATGATATTAGCTTCTTTACTATTTCAATTAATAACTTTACCAGTTGAACTTAATGCTTCTAAAAGAGCTAAAGAAGAACTAATAAAACTTGCATTAATTGATAAAGAAGAAGTTAGTAATGTTACTAAAGTTTTAAATGCTGCAGCGATGACTTATATAGCTAGTTTTGTTTCATCTTTACTTAGTTTATTAAGAATTGTAATCATGATAAATGACAACAAAGATTAGTGGTTTATTAGTCATTAATAAACCTAAAGATTTTACAAGTAGAGATGTTGTTAATAAAGTTTCTAAAATATTACAAACAAAAAAAGTTGGACATACTGGAACTCTTGATCCAATTGCTACGGGTGTTTTAGTACTAACAATTAATGCTGCTACTAAATTAACTGAAATAATAACTAGTGAAAACAAAGAATATATAGCTAGTGTTATTTTAGGTGTAAAAACTGATACTTTAGATATAACCGGTCAAATTTTAGAAAAAAGGAATATTATAATAAAAGAACAAGATATAATTGATGTTTTAAATAGTTTTAAAGGTAGTTATGAACAAACCGTTCCACTATATTCTGCTATTCGTATAAATGGTCAGAAATTATATGAATACGCAAGAAATAAAGAAGAAGTTATTTTACCTAAACGGTTAGTTAATATTTATGATATAAAATTATTAGAAATAACAAAAAATGGTTTTAAATTTAAATGCTGTGTTAGTAAAGGTACTTATATTAGAAGTTTAATAAATGATATAGCTTCTAAATTAAATACTATTGGTGTTATGTCAGATTTAATTAGAACAAAACAAGGTATTTTTGAATTAAA
>JAVXGE010000072.1:0-3894 GCA_036657555.1 Bacilli bacterium | reverse complement strand
TACCATTAATGATATATTTTAAAACTATTTTAAGTATTAAATGGTTGTTATTATTTATTGTGATTATTAATTTAATTTTTCAAAGTAGTTTACAATTTACAATTATAACTTTATTAAGACTTATATATATTGTTTTATATACTTCCATTCTTACTTTAACAACAACACCTAATGAAATTACAGATGGTCTTTCTAAATTTTTTAGTCCACTCAAATTAATTAAAATTCCTGTTAATAAAATGGCTTTATCAATTAGTTTAGCTTTACGATTTATACCTTTAATTGTTGATGAAGCTAATAAAATTCTTAAATCACAAGCTAGTCGTGGCATTGATTATAATAATTCTAATTTAAAAGGCAAATTTCTAGCTTTAAAATCTTTAATAGTTCCAGTCTTTATTTTAACTTTTAAATCAGCTGATTCTTTAGCTGATGTTATGGAGTTAAGACTTTATAATGTTTCAGCCAAAAGAGTTAATTTTCGTCAAAATAAATGGGGTTTTTATGATACTTTCTTAGTATTATTACATTTAGCTTTATTTGTTTTGATTATAGTAAAGGGGTAAGTTATGCGGTATTTAATGACATTTAGTTATGACGGTTCAGGATTTAAGGGTTATCAAGTCCAACCACGGATGCGAACTGTTCAAGGAGAAATTCAAAAAGCTTTAAAACAAATTAATAATAATGTTTCAGTTACTATTAATGCATCAGGCAGAACCGATGCTTTAGTTCATGCTTTAAATCAATATGCACATTTTGATTTAGATGTATCAATAACTTGTGATAAATTATTACAAGCTCTTAATAGCTTAACGCCATCAGATATTTATGTAAAAAAAATTATTGAAGTTGATCCTAATTTTCATGCTCGTTTCGATGTTCGAGCTAAAGAATATATTTATAAAATCAATATGGGTACGTTTGATTGCATTGAAAGAAATTATGTTTATCAAATAAATAAAAAATTAGATTTAGTTGAAATGGAACGAGCTTTAAAATACTTAGAAGGAACTCATAATTTTCGAGCTTTTACAAAAGTCGATGAAGAAAAAGATTTTGTTAGAAGTATTGTTCAAACTAATTTAATAAGAGACCTTCGAAATATTAATAAATTCACTATTTCTTTTTTAGGGACAGGTTTTTTGAGATATCAAGTCCGTAATATGGTTGGTTTATTAATTGAAATAGGAGAAGGAAAACGTAAAAGTGAAGATGTAATTACAGTTTTAGCTTCTTGTGATCGTTGTCAAGCTGGTGTTATAGCACCACCGGAAGGATTATATCTAAACAATGTTTTTTATAAATAATTTGTTGAATAAATCATTTATAAAGTTTAATATATAAGATAATAAATTAATATTTATTAAATTGTTAAAAAAGCATTGTCATAATGCTTTTTAATTTGTTATAATGTATGTGGTGATAGAATATGGAATATAAAATAACAACAAAAGATGAAATGGAAACAATTGAATTAGCTCAAAATTTTGAATCGGAAAAATTTCCTAATATGATTATTTGTTTAAACGGTGAATTAGGTAGTGGGAAAACAGTTTTTGCTAAAGGAATAGCTAATGCTTTAGGCATAAAAGAAGTAATAACTTCGCCAACCTTTGCTATTATAAAAGAATATGAAGGAGAATTACCTTTGTACCACATGGATGTTTATCGGTTAGATGGTAACACTAATGGTGTTGATATTGAAGAATATTTCACTAAAGGCGGAATCGTTGTTATTGAATGGGCCGACACCATTAAAAATGTTTTACCAGAAGAAAGATTAGATATTAAATTTAAAATTTTAGACGAGAATAAACGCATTTTACAACTTGTACCACACGGTAAGAAATATGAAGAATTATGCGAGGCCGTTTTATGATTTATCTTTTCATTGATACAGCTAGTAATAACCTAATCATTTCTATTGTTAAAAACATGGAAATGATTTATTGTTTTAACGAATTAAATGATACCACCTTATCTAGTAAAATAATGCCAATAATTGATGAAGCATTTAAAAAAACCAATTTAAAAATTAATGATATTGATAAAATATTTATTGTTAATGGCCCTGGTTCCTTTACCGGTATTAGAGTCGGTGTTACAATAGCTAAAGTAATAGGTTGGAGTTTAAACATACCCCTTATTGTCCTAAGCGAATTAGAACTTTTAGCAACCATTGCTAGTAATACTAAATATAACGTTCCTATTATCGATGCTAGACGAGGCTATGTATATGCTGGAATATATGACCAACATTTAAATAGTTATTTAGAAGAACAACATATTCTTTTAAAAGAATTAAAACTTCCTGATGATTATACATTAATTAGTAGTGGTGATATTAATATAATTAAAATAATTAAAAAACATGAAAATGATTTAGCTATTAATCCCCATGAATTAAAACCCAATTATTTAAAAAAAACAGAAGCTGAAGAACATTTAAATGATTAAAGAAACACACAATTTAGATGTTATTAATAATTTAACCGATTATAAAGTAACATTTAATCCCTTTACACATGTTTTAATTTATGAACTAAATGACATTGTCGCTTATTTAGACTATAGTATTATTTATGAAAAAATAGAAATTAATTATATTTTTGTTCAAGAAGAATACCGACATCAGAAAATAGCTTATCAACTACTTAAATATGTTATTGATAACAATTTAAATAAAGATAATATAACTTTAGAAGTAAGTATTAATAATGAAATAGCCATTAAATTATATAAACATTTAGGCTTTAATATTATTAGTAAACGTCCTAATTACTATAATGGTATTGATGCTTACTTAATGGAAAAAAGGTGGTAATATAATGAATATATTAGCTTTTGAATCAAGCTGTGATGAAACCAGCGTTAGTATCATTAAAGATGGGCATATTGATTTAGGAACTATTATTTTATCCCAAATCGATACCCATAAATTATATGGTGGAGTTGTCCCTGAAATAGCCAGTCGTAAACACGTAGAAGGTATAACCATTGTTATCGAAGAAGCTTTAAATAAAGCCAATATGACAATGGATAATATTGATGCTATAGCCATAACTTATGGCCCTGGTTTAATCGGCTCCTTATTAGTCGGCGTTATAGCCGCAAAAACCTTAGCCTATATTTATAATAAACCTTTAATTCCCGTTCATCATATAGCTGGCCATATATATGCCAATAATTTAGTTAAAAGAATGCAATTTCCTTTAATTGCTTTAGTTGTAAGTGGTGGTCATACCGATATCATTTATATGAAAGAAGATTATTCATTTGAAAGAATTGGTGGCACTTTAGATGATGCCGTAGGTGAATCTTATGATAAAATAGCCCGTGTTATTGGTCTATGTTATCCCGGAGGACCTATGGTTGATAAATTAGCCCATTTAGGTAAAGACACCTATGACTTACCAATTCCTTTAAACGACAACAGTTATAATTTTAGCTTTAGTGGCCTTAAATCAGCCGTTATTAACCTAAACCATAACGAAAATCAAAAAGGTAATATAATAAGAAAAGAAGACTTAGCTTGTTCTTTTCAAAATAGAGTAGTTGAAATATTAACTAAAAAAACCCTTAAAGCCATTAAAGAATATAAAGTTAATAATCTTATCGTTGCTGGTGGTGTAGCAGCTAATAAAGGATTAAGAGAAAAATTAGAAACAATTTGTCGTGAGAATAATATTGATTTAACAATACCACCTATTATTTATTGTACTGATAATGCCGCCATGATAGGATCAGCTGGATACTATGCTTATAATCTAGGCCATAGAGCTAACTTAAATATGAGTGCTAAAGCAACAAGTAAATTAGGCGAAACAATTTAAAGTTTGATTATTAATTAAATTTGTGTTATTATTTAATTATGGTAGTAACACATTAAAA
>JAVXGE010000071.1:0-4002 GCA_036657555.1 Bacilli bacterium | reverse complement strand
ATTATACTATATATATTGTTGTTTGTATAGTATACTTATCATTTTTGATAATGTGATATCTTTTAAAATATTATATTATCTTTTATATAAGGAGGTGATATTGTGATAGCAGACACTATAAAAGAGATTAGAAAAAATTCTAATATGACACAAAGTGAATTTGCTAAAAAGCTTGGTATTACTCGTTCTAGTATAAATGCTTGGGAAATGGGTATATCAGTACCATCAACTCAATATGTAGTTGAACTTGCTAACTTATTTAATGTATCAACTGATTATATTTTAGGACTATCTACTACTAAACTAATTAGCATTTATAATTTATCCGACAATCAAGTAAAAGTTATATATACTCTATTAGCATGCTTTAAACAAGGTAATGATGAGCCATAAACATTTTCAATATTAATTATGTGAATTTTTCTCATATTTGTAAAATAAAAACGGTAAGAATTAAATCTTATCGTTTTTGTTTAGACTATTTTTCGAGTCTTATATTAACAGCAAACCCACCAACAAAGTAGTAAAAGTTCGTATTATTTTCACTTGGCAGGGGCGGAGAGAATTGAACTCCCATCCACGGTTTTGGAGACCGTCATATTACCATTATACTACGCCCCTAAATGTAAACTAATTATATCATACATTTTTATAATATTCAATATTATTTATAAAATTCATATAATAAAAATAGGTGATACAATGATAATTAAATATAATACAAAAGAAAAAGAATTATTAGCAAGAATTATGCGCGCAGAAGCTGTTGGAGAAGGTAATTTAGGTATGCTTATGGTCGGTAATGTAGTTGTTAATCGAGCTTTAGCTAATTGTTTGACTTTTAAAAAAATAACGACTATATCTGATGTTTTATATCAACCAAACCAGTTTTCTGGTGTTAATAGTCCACTATATTTTGGTAATCCTACTAAAGCTGAATTAAATTTAGCTGACCGTATTTTAAGAGGCGAATATTATCATCCTGCGACTAATGCCTTATGGTTTTATGCTCCTAGCAATGATGAAAATTGTAAAATTTATTGGTATGGTCAAGATATATCTGGTAGATATAAAAGTCATTGTTTTTATAAACCAGATCCTGGTATTTGTAAAGAGATACATTAAAAAGACTTTTAAAAGTCTTTTTTAAGTAACTAATTTTTGGCCGATATTCAGTGTGTTAGAAATTAAATTGTTTTTTGTTTTTAGACTTTCGACGGTTGTGTTATATTTTTTAGAAATACTATATAAACTATCACCCTTAACAACTATATATATTTTAGGATTAGTGTTTTGTTTGCTTGGTATTTTTAGAACTTGCCCGATATTTAATAAATTGTTAGATAAGCTATTTGCTAACTTTAATTGTTCAACATTTACATTATATTTTTTAGCAATGCTGTATAAACTATCGCCTTTGGTAACTATATATACGTTATAACTAGGTATTTCTTGTTTACTTGGTATTTTTAAAATTTGCCCAATATTTAATAAATTATTAGATAGATTGTTAGCTTTTTTTAAGGCTTCGATGGTTACATTATATTTTTTTGCAATACTATATAAACTGTCACCTTTAGTAACTTTATAAATGCTTAAATCAATTACATTACTATACCCAATATATGTTAAAACGGCTCGAACAACAGCTTCAGCATATATTAAAGATTTATCTTTTAATTTATTAGCATCATTTATGTTGTCTAAAAAACCATACTCAACAATTATTGGTTGGGTTATTCCTGTATCCCTATGAATAAAATAATAATCTTTAGCGGTATTAGAAGGTAATCTTCTCTGATATCCTTTACGAATTAATTGACCTTCTTTAGCTAGTTCTTCTAATACTAGGTTAGTTAAGGCATTGTTATTCCTTAAGGCATATATAACTTCAGCACCTTCTCCACCACCGGCATTTATGTGGTTTGATATAACAATGACATCTTTACTATTTCCAAAAGCATCTAGAATAATTTTTGTTCTATCATTAGGTGATACTGTTTTATCATCATACCTTGTCATAATAACAGGAACACCTAATTGTTTAAATCGATTGTACATATATTTAGAAATACTCAAATTTAAATCTTTTTCTATTATATTATTACCAAGAGCTCCCGGATCATCGCCACCGTGCCCCGGATCAATAACTATTTTATACTCTTTCATAAAACCCCCTTAAGATAGTTTATGACAGGATTTTAATTTTTTGATTAAAACAAAGTTAAATAATGAACAAGACTTTATATTAAATATATTACTGTTATAAATGCACTTACTGTTATATTTTATTCTTCATAATATATATTGAATAAAAGTTATTCAAATAGTTTGAGAGGAGGAACTAATATGTCTATGCCTATTATTAAACCAGGTACAATAACTAGAGGTGATGCAATTGGTAATATTATTGAATCAATTGCTAACGAAGAAAGTGGTATTTCGCATATTTTAAATGCTGAAAGCGAAAAACTAAATACCGTAATCAATACTCCAGATGTTACGCCAAAAGATCTATTAACTATTAATAAATCCGTTAAAAATACTGTTGACAAAGTTATTGATTTAGAACTATCTTTAAAAAACAAACTAAATTTATTTATAAATGAAATATGTCAAACTAATTAGAAAGGAGATTTATATATGTCATTTGTTTATGCCAATCCCGGTTCTGGGCCTAGTGCTGGCGGAATCGGTTGGTTTGATTTTGGAAATTTAACTATTACTCCAGGTCAAACTTTAACTAATCAAACTGGTACTTTAAATGATGGATCTACTGTTACTTTTGATATTAAATCAATTCCAACATCAATTGTTCCATTTGTAGCTAGTACTGTTCCACGTCCTTTTTCTTTTTTCGGAAGTACACAATACACCGGAATATCTGGTAATGTTGCTTTAACAACACCATTACTTCCTAGTTATTCATCAGTTAGTACTTTAGAACTATCAAATATTGTTGTTAAGGATGTTAATAATAATATTGTTTCCAATTTTACAGCGATTGTTGCCGATGCTGAAAGTACGAATGCTTTTCCACAGTATATTGAACATTTAACTTTTACAACAACTGGCGGTAATTGGAACTTACTTAGTACCATTGGACCAAACCCCCCTAGTATAGTTGGTGTTGGAACTAATAGTGTTACTATTACTGGTACTAATCAATCAAGTCAAGCTGCTTATGTTTTAACATCGGCTGCTCCTAATAAGTTGACTTTAGAAACTTATGGTCGTGAAGCTGTTGCTATTGGTTTTGCAACTACTCGAGTAACCTTAAAAAAAATTATTGGTGCTCGTATTGATAGTGCCGATCAATTTAATTTAAACATAGCTGGTACGCCTAATGATCAAGTTTTTACAACTGGATCAGCAACTGGATTACAAACACAATATGCAACTATATATGCTATTCCAGGAAATACTTATTCTATAAATGAAGCCATGAAAGCTGGAAGTATAAGTTTATTAACTGATTATACAATTGCAACTTCAGCAACAAACTTAACAGCTGGAGGAACAGTACCACCGGTTGGAGTTTTACCAATTAATGTTACGCCACAACTTGGTGATGATATAGTTTATACAGTTACAAATGCTGCCCCAGAAACTTTTGTTAAAACCGTTGATAAAGCTTATGCTGATTTAGGTGAAGTTTTAACTTACACTATAACAGGATATAATCCTAACGATTTCGCTGTTAATAATGTTGTCGTTACCGATCCAACACCTGCTGGTACAACTTATATTGGTAATTTAATTGTAAGTACTCCTTACACAGGTACTAATCCTAATACGGGTATTACCCTTACATCGGTTCCTCCAAAAAGTACCGTAACTATTTCTTGGCAAGTTAAAGTTAATTCAAGCGGACCTTTATCTAACGTTAATAATGTTGCCAGTGTTGCTATTCCTGGTCAGAATGTTCGAAATACTAATATTGTAAATACTTCTATTAATAATGCTGATTTAACTTCAAATGGTAATTTTATTAAATCAGTT
>JAVXGE010000070.1:0-4015 GCA_036657555.1 Bacilli bacterium | reverse complement strand
ATTGGGCGAAAAAATTCTGGTCTAAAGCTTAAAAAAATTTTTCTTTTCATATTTTACTCCTTTGAAGTATTATATCATTTTTTACTAATATTTAAAATAATTCCCATCGATACCATAGTAATTAGTAAACTACTACCTCCATAACTAAGAAAAGGTAATGTTACCCCCGTAACTGGTATCAATCCAACAACAACCATTAAATTAAGAATAGCTTGAAAAGCAATTTGAAAAATAATACCAAAAGCCAAAAACTTTCCAAATAAATTTTTACAATCGTAAGCTATTTTAAAACCACTAATAATTATTGTTAAAAATAAAATTACAATCAAAATAATTCCCATAACACCAAATTCTTCACTAATAATAGCAAAAATAAAATCAGTTTGTGGTTCCGGTAAATAAAAATGTTTTTGAATAGAATTACCCAAACCCATTCCAAATAAACCCCCAGGTCCTATAGCATAAAGTGATTGAATAATTTGAAAACCACTACCAAGCGGATCATCCCAAGGATTTAAAAATGATAAAATTCTTTTTAAACGATAAGGTGCTAATAAAATCAAACCAATAATACCTATTAATCCAGCTATACCAATTTTCAAAAAAAATTTGCTTTTAACTCCACCAATAAATAACATACCAATAATACTCATTAATATAATTATACCTGTACCAAAATCTGGTTGTAACATAATTAAACCAAAAACACATAAAGTTAAAAAAACAATTGGTAGTACCCCTTTCCTTATATCACTTAATTGTTTTTGATTATTACTTAAATATTTTGCCGTAAAAATAATAAGCCCTAATTTAGCAAATTCACTCGGTTGCAATCCAAACGGTCCTAACTTAAACCAACTACGGCTACCATTTCTAATACTCCCTATACCCGGTATTAATACTAAAACAAGGAGAACTAAACATAAAATAATAATAAAATTAGTTTTATTATATAAATGAAGGTAATCAAACTTACTAATTAAATACATTAATATAATTCCTAAACATAAAAATATTCCTTGATTTATTATATACTTATAAGGATTATTAAATTTATAATTAGACCACACAACCGATGATGAATAAATCATCATTAAACCAAAAAAGCTAATAATAATAACACTTATAAACAAAATAATATACATGTTTTTTTTAGTCAATTTATCCCTCCTTAAAGCCAAACACCAAAAGCAATTGCCGTCATAGATGCGATTAGGCCAATTATCCAAAACAATTTAACAATATCACGTTCATTCCAACCTATTTTTTCAAAACTATGATGAATAGGAGTCATAGGAAACAATCTTTTTTTAGTTAATTTATAATAAAGTATTTGAATAATACACGATAAAGTTTCTAAAACAAAAACAATGCCAATTAAAACTAGTAATAATTCATGACGCGTTAAAATTGCTAAAGCCCCTATAGTAGCCCCCAAACATAATGAACCAGTATCACCCATAAATATTTTAGCAGGGCTAACATTATAAACTAGAAAGCCTAATATTGTTCCAATTAAAATAAAACAAAAAATAGCAATATCCTCATAACCATCTAACCAACCAGTATTAAAACTTATTATACCAAACGTTAGCAAAGCTATAACACACAAACCACCAGCTAAACCATCCAAGCCATCAGTTATATTAACAGCATTACTACTGGCTAATAAAACAAATAATATAAATAAACCATAAAAAAAACCGATATTTATTTTAATACCAAGAGTATGAATCCAGAATAATGGTTCATTACCCCCTTTCATAAAGAAATAAAAAAAGGTAATAGCTATTATTAATTGTAGTAATAATTTACATTTTTCAGTTAAACCCTTGTTATTATTTTTTTTTATTATTAAATAATCATCAATAAAACCAATTATAGCATAGCCTATAAAAGTAAAGATAATTATAAATAAACTATAACTAAAATTTATTTTATCTAAATAATACAATATAATTATAGTTAACAAAGTAGGAATAATAAAAATTAAGCCCCCCATAGTTGGTGTATTTTTTTTATTTTCATGTCGTAGTTGTAAATAAACACTTAGATGTTGATTAATTTTCCGCTTTTTTAAAAGAGGAATCAAAATAACACCAAATGCAACAGCTAACAAAAAACCGATCATCATAGCCAAGATAGCTTTAGTTAATATAAGCATTTAATCCCCCCTAATTATTTAATAACAATCTCACCTTTTCACCTTCATAAATTCTAATACCCGGTTTAGGAGATTGATAATTTATATAATCACCACTACCAGTAAATTCAACTTTAAATGGTTTTAATTGTTTTAAAGCTTCATTACTTTTCATACCTACAACATTAGGAACTGAATAATAAACTTTATCTAAATAATTATATATTTTCTCCTTACCGCCTTTAGGCTTTTTTATATTTAAAATAGGAATACTATCATTTAAAATTTTTTGAGCAATAGGAGCCGCTATCGTTCCCCCATATTGGGTAACTCCTTTGGCATTATCAATAGCAATATAAACAATTACCTCAGGATTATTAGCCGGTAGAAATCCAATAAAAGAAGTAATATAATTACCAATCATATATTTTCCATCTTGAACTTTTTGGGCAGTTCCCGTTTTACCACCAACACGATAACCATCAATATATGCAGGTCGACCAGTTCCATATGAAACTACATTTTCTAAAGCATTTCTTACTTGTTTACTAGTATTTTGTGCAATAACTTTACGTACTAATTGTTTATGATTCTGTTTTATAACAGTATTTGTCTCAGGCTCATTTAAACTTTTTACAATAAACGGTTTATATAAATAACCACCATTAATGGCCGCACTTACGGCCGTTATTTGTTGTATAGGTGTTACACTAACACCTTGGCCAAAAGAAGTAGTAGCTAGCTCTACTGGGCCAACTTTATCAACATTAAAAATTATTCCTGCACCTTCACCATTTAAATCTATTCCCGTTTTTTTACCAAAGCCAAAATTATTTATATATTCAAACAATTTTTCTTTACCTATTTTTTGACCCATTACAACAAATCCAGGATTACAAGAGTTTTGGACTACTTCCATAAAAGTTTGATTCCCATGACCACCAGCTTTCCAACATTTTATTCGGGCATTTTCTACTTTTATACTACCACTATCAAAATAATTATCTTTATTTAAATCAATTAATTTTTCTTCCAAAATAGTTGCTAAAGTTATTATTTTAAAAGTTGACCCTGGTTCATATGTTGACCATATTGGTAAATTACGATTAATTTGTTCAATAGTATAATTTTGATACTGACTAGGAGAAAATTCTGGTCGTGATGACATAGCTAATATTTCACCAGTTTTTGGGTTCATAACAATTCCTAATGCTTGATCTGGACTATATTTTGAAACAGCATTGTTTAATTCTCGTTCCAAAACAGCTTGTAATTTATAATTTACGGTTAACGATATATTTACCCCTTTTTGTGGCTGTTCATATATTTCACTTAATTTCAATTTTTTACCCTTAGCATCACTAAAATATTTTATTGATCCATAGCTACCTGTTAAATATTTATCATACATCAATTCAATACCACTTAAACCCTGATTATCTATTCCAACAAAACCTAAAGTATGTGACAGCATATTATTATTAGGATAATTTCTTTTTGATTCTTTAACTAAATAAACACCAGGTAACTTTAAAGAATTTATTTTATTAGCTATATTATAAGGTAACCTTCTTCCTTCCGGATGAACACGAGTTATTGATGCTCTTTTATTAACATGACTATAAATTTTATTATAATCAACCTTTAATATTTCACTTAATTTTTGAGCAGTTATTTTTTTGCTTTTTATTTGATTTGGTATTAATATTAATGACGTCGTTGTTATATTATCAGCTAAAACAATACCATTTGTGTCATATATTATTCCTCTATCTGCTTCAATTGGTAAATTTCTACTCCATAATCCCGTTGCATATTTATTTAATTTATCATAATCAAATATTTGAATGTAAATCACTTTAAATACTATGA
>JAVXGE010000069.1:0-4152 GCA_036657555.1 Bacilli bacterium | reverse complement strand
GTTATTTTTTTCTTAATATTTTTAAATTATTAAAGTTAAAAAAAGTAACAATAAAAAAACAAGTATAATTTAGTAAATATACTTGTTTTTATTATTAAATTATAAAAAAACATTAAGCAGTTTTCTTTAATGTTCTTAATTCTCTAGCACTCATTCTAACAGATTCACCATTATCTAAAGTTACGCTTTGTAAGTTTGGTTTTCTAAAATGCTTAGTAGCGTGACATGAATGTGATCTTAAATTACCTGATAAAGGTTTCTTTTCAGTTATCTTTTTAGCCATTGTTAATTCCTCCTTGTTTGCTCTGCTTATTAATTTTACTATAATATTGTTAATAAGTCAAATACTTCTTTTAAAAAAGATGAATATATAGTAAAATAAGATATAGGAGTTGGTATTATGACGCCATTATTTATTAAAACAGATAATTCATTATTATGTAGTTTAATTAAAATAGATGATTTAATAGTTTTTGCTAAGAAACATAATATCAAGTCGTTAACCATTACTGATAATAATATGTATGGGGTTATGGAGTTTTATCATAAATGTCTTAAAAATGATATTAAACCAATAATTGGTTTAAATGTTTTTGATATTGTTTTATATGCTATTAATTATAACGGTTATAAAAATTTAATGAAGTTAGCTTCTATTGAAGAAGTTAATATTGAAGATTTAAAAAAATATAGTTTAGATTTAATATGTTTAGTTCCATATCCATATCTTGATAAATATGATATTTTAAAAGATATATATATAAATGTTTTTAAAGGTTATCGGGATTTAGAAGAAAAGAATAATTTAAGTGGTAATCTTGTTTATTTAAATGAAATTTTATATTTAGAAGAAAAGGATCAAGGTTATCTAAATTATTTATATGCTATTAGAACTGGAAAAAGTCTTAAGGAAGTTACTATTTCTTCTAAAGATAATCATTTATTAAATTATCAATTATATTTAGATGATAATAATGAATTAATAACCAAATTATGTAATGTTACTATTCCATTTAATCAAGATTTAATGCCTATTTATCCATGTGATGATAGTTTTAGTTATTTAAAAGAATTAGTAATTATTGGACTTAAAGCTAATTTTGGTGATAAAGTAAATAAAATTTATTTAAAACGACTAAAGTATGAATTAGATATTATTAATAAAATGGGTTTTTGTAATTACTTTTTAATTGTTTGGGATTATGTAATGTTTGCTAAAAAAAACGGTATTTTAGTTGGGCCTGGTAGGGGTAGCGCAGCAGGTTCTTTAGTGGCTTTTTGCTTAGGAATTACAACTATTGATCCGCTTAAATATGATTTGCTATTTGAAAGATTTTTAAACCCTGAAAGAATTAGTATGCCAGATATTGATATAGATTTCGAATATACAAGAAGGGAAGAAGTTCTCAATTATTGTATAAATAAATATGGTTTTAAAAAGGTAGCTCCAATTATTACCTTTGGTACTTTGGCTAGTAAACAAGTTATTCGGGATGTTTTAAAGGTTAGTGATATTTCATTAAAAACAGCTGATTATTTATGTAAAATGATTGATAGTCATATAAATTTAATGGATAATTATAAGACTAACAAAAGATTAAATGAGTATTTAGAAAAGAATATTGAATTAAAAAAATTATATAAAATTAGCTTAAAATTAGAAGGTTTAAAACGACATACATCTATTCATGCGGCAGGTATTGTAATGTCTAGATATGAATTAGATGAAATTATTCCTTTAGAAAAGCATGGTTCTTTTTATGTTACAGGTTATTCAATGGAATATTTAGAAGAAATTGGTTTATTAAAAATGGATTTATTAGCTTTAAAAAATTTAACTTTAATTAATGATGTTTTAAAAGAATTAAAGTTGGATTTTGATAAGATACCAATGAATGATAAAGAAGCTTTAAATATATTTACTAATGTAGATACAATTGGTATTTTTCAATTTGAATCGTCAGGTATGATTAATTTTTTAAATAAATTTAAACCTGTTTCTTTTGAAGAAATAGTAGCTTGTGTCGCTTTATTTAGACCAGGTCCGATGCATAACATTGATTCTTATATAAAACGCCGTAACGGCTTAGAACCAATTGATTATTTAGATCCTTGTTTAGTATCTATTTTAAAGCCAACATATGGAATTATTATATATCAAGAACAAATAATGCAAATTGCTAGTACTTTAGCTAGTTACTCATTAGCTGAAGCTGACTTACTACGTAAAGCTATGAGTAAGAAAAAAGAAGATATTTTATTAAAAGAAAAGGATAAATTTATAAATCAGAGTTTAGCTAATGGTCATAGTATAGATATTGCTACGAAAGTTTATAATTTGATTTTGAAATTTGCAGCCTATGGTTTTAATAAAGCTCATTCAGTATCTTATGCCATGATTGCTTATAAAATGGCTTATTTAAAAGCTCATTATAAAGATGTTTTTATGAAACATTTATTATCAATGGTTATTGGTAGTTCAATTAAAACAAAAGAATATATTGATAGTTGTAAAATAAAAGTTGTTAAGCCTAATATTAATATTAGTGATATCGATTATAAAATTATAAATAAAGAAATTATTTATCCTTTAGCTAATATTAAAAATGTTGGTTCAAATACAGCTTCTTTAATTATTTTAGAAAGAAATAAAGGCTTATTTAAATCTATTTTTGATTTTTTCAACCGTTGTCATATTAATAGTAAAGCTTTAGAAAGTTTGATTAAAGCAGGTTGTTTTGATTGTTTTTCATATAATCAACAAACTTTAGATAATAATTTAGAACTTTTAAATAATTATAGTGAATTAGGTGGTTTATTAGCTGATACTTTAGAACCTGTTTTAACTTTATTTGATGAATATTCTAAACAAGAATTATTAGCTTGTGAATTTGAAGTATTTGGCACTTATATATCAGGCCATCCAGTTACTAACTATCGTTCTAAAATAAAGGCTATATCTTTAAAAAACGTTATTTCTTATTTTGATAAAAACATTATTTGTTTAATTTTAGTTGAAAAAGTTCATAAAATAGTTACTAAAAAAAATGAAAATATGTTGTTTATAACTGGTAGTGATGAAACTAGTCTTTGTGAATTTGTTTTATTTCCTAAAAACTATTGCGAAGTTAAGGTTGGTAATATTTATATAATTAATGGTCATGTTGAAAAAAGATTTGATAAATATCAAATAATTGTCAATGATATTAAAAATATGATATAATTAATAAGAAAGTAGGTATTTAATTATGAAAAAAGGGTTTACTTTAATTGAATTAATTAGTGTTATTATATTACTAGGAGTTGTTAGTTTAATTGCTTATCCAATTATCAACAATTCATTAAAAGGATCTAAACAAAAGGCTTATGATAATCAAGTAGCCTCTATTATTGATTTATCTAAAAGATGGGGTGTAGATCATGTTGATTTACTACCAGTCGGAACGGCTGAAAAGATTATTACTTTTGATGATTTAATTAAAGGTGGTTATATAACTAAAACGGATAAGGGTATTATTAATCCATTGACAGATAAACCAATGACTGGTTGTGTTATTGTATCTTATAGTAATGAATATAATCAATATTTATATCGTTATGATGAAGCTTGTAAAATTAACAAATATGTCGAAGCTGATTTAAACGGTAATGATCCAGTATTAGATAATGGTTTAATACCAGTAATGTATAAAGATAATAAGTGGGTAGTAGCTGGTCCAAGTGATACTTGGTATAATTACACCTCTAAACAATGGGCTAATGCTATTATTGTAAATGCTAATAAAAAAGCTGAGTATATAGCTGGAAAACCAGTTGTAGAAGCTGATGTTTTAGCATATATGGTATGGGTTCCACGTTATGAATATAAAGTAGGAACTAAAGAACAAGCTATTGACATTAAATTCACAACAAGTCCAACGGCAACAAGTGGATATATAATGCATCCAGCCTTTACTTTTGATAATAAACAACAAAAAGGTTTATGGGTTGGTAAATTCGAAACAACGGGAACAGCAGAAAACCCAACTATAAAACCAAATAATGTAAGTTTAACAAGTCAAAATGTAAGCGCTCAATTTAATACAGCTCAAAAATTCAACACATATGGTTTAACAAATGCTGATAGTCATATGATGAAAAATACTGAATGGG
>JAVXGE010000068.1:0-4194 GCA_036657555.1 Bacilli bacterium | reverse complement strand
AAACTAAGCGAACAATTTTATAGTTGCCTTCTAAGTTTTCTAACCATATTTCATCTTTAGCGCCGTGCAAAACAATTGGGTTATAATTACAATTAGTTATAAAATAATGTAGTAATTTCATAACGACTTCATCATTTGTACTATCCACTATAATTCCTCCTCAAATTTACTTAAAATTGTTGTAAAACAACTTGGTAATTGACTTGTAAATTCCATATATTCTTTTGTTTTAGGATGAATAAATCCTAATTCTAAAGCATGTAAACATTGACCTGTTGTATCAATTAATTTACGTTTACCATAAACAGGATCATTGACAACAGGATAACCTATATAATTCATATGAACTCTAATTTGATGGGTTCTTCCTGTTTCTAATTTTAATTCAATTAAAGTTACTTCTTTAAATCTTTTAATAACCTTAAAATGGGTAACGGCTTCTTTACTATTATCCGCTGTTACTGCCATTTTCTTACGATCACGAGGATCACGACCAATCGGAGCATCAATCGTTCCAGTATCATTATTTATAACACCCCAAACTAAAGCCACATATTTACGATGAACTGTTTTTTTACTTAATTGCTTTGCTAAAAAATCATGAGCTTCATCATTTTTAGCAACCATCAATAAACCTGTTGTATAAGCATCGATTCGATGAACTATTCCTGGACGGAATTCACCATTTTTACTACTTAAATTTTTAGAATGATGAATTAAACCATTTACTAAAGTATGACAACTATTACCAATAGCCGGATGAACGACAACCCCATTAGCTTTATTAATAACCATAACATCATCATCTTCATAAACAATATCTAAATTCATATCTTCCGCTTGTAAATTTAAATTTTCTTCAATATAATCAGTTACCTCAATTTTATCATTTACTTTAACCATATAACTATTTTTAACTTTTATTTCATTAACTAAAATATTATTTTCTAACATTTTACCAATCTTACTACGACTAACACCCATTAGCTTAGCTAAATAAGTATCAATTCTCTCATTACCTATTTCGACAATATATTCTTGCATTTTATTTCACCTCTAATCGAAATTACTAATAACACGATAACGGATATAACAATAAAACTATCAGCTAAATTAAAAATAGCAAAGTTATAACCAAATATTTTAAAATCAAAAAAATCAATAACATAACCGTATAAAATTCGATCAATTAAATTACCAATTATCCCCGATAATAATAAAGCATAAAGAATTATTTCATATTTTTTTAAATCTTTATCTTTAATTAAATAGTGATATATTAAATTCAAAACAACAATAGCTATAATAATTAATAGCC
Organism: Bacilli bacterium; assembly: GCA_036657555.1. Classification (GTDB taxonomy): domain Bacteria; phylum Bacillota_I; class Bacilli_A; order RF39; family UBA660; genus Faecisoma. The sequence continues at coordinate 2,876 of JAVXGE010000068.1, read as the reverse complement.
ACCTACTACCAGTTAAGATACTAAAGGCTGCTCCTTTATTTTGAACATAAGTAAGATTAAAAAAATTATTAATAATACTTATACTTTGATTAACATTCATAAAAAAAGATATTAATATTTTAGTTATTTGATCTATAAAAACAAATAAACCGGTTGTAAACATCAATTTTTTAAACATTTTTATCACCTTGGATATTATATCAAAAAAATAGACATATGTCTATCTTAGTAAATTTAAAATTGTATTAATATCAATATGCGTTAAAAAGATAATTAAAGCACCCACACTTAAAAATGGTCCAAATGGTATTTCATGATTCTTTTTTAATTTTAATATAATTAAAGAAATTGGCAAAGCAATAAAAGCCGCTAAAAAGATTGATATAATAGCCATATAAGAACCTATTACCAAACCAAAAATAAACATCAATTTAATATCCCCACCACCTAATGATTCCTTTTTAAATAAGAAATCACCAAATAGTTTTAATAAATACATAATAGCAAAAGCTATTACTCCACTAATAATCGAACTAACTAAAGCATTAAACCCATGAATAAAAAATATTTCCATCATTAATAATAAACCAAAAACAATTAAAACACTATCTTCAATAATCATATAATAATAATCACTTAATATAACAATTATTAATAATGAAATAAAGGTTAAAGCTATTATCAAATCTAAAGATATTCCAAAAGATAAATAAGCTAAAACAAATAATAAACCACATAATATTTCAGCAATAGGATAAAACCATGAAATTTTCTTTTTACATTTAGTACATTTCCCACCTTGAATTAAAAAAGAAAAAATGGGAATTAGTTCCCAAGGACTTAACTTATGATTACAATTAGGACAATGACTAGAAGGATATACAATTGATTCTCCTTTTGGTAATCGATAAGCAACAACATTATAAAACGATCCTAAGAAAGCTCCCATAATAAATAAACCTAAAATAATACTAAATTCCATCTTTTTTCCTCCTACATTTGAATTTGTTCATAAACCTTAAACATTGGAAGAACAATTGATAAAACAATACCACCAACGACAACGGTTAAGAAAATAATTAAAACAGGTTCCACAAATGTTTTGATTCTTGTTACAGCATTTCGATGTAAATTTTGATAATATGCTGATACTTTAGACATCATCTCTGGTAATTGACCAGTTCTTTCTCCAGTTGTAATCATTTCATAAGCCGGAACTGGAAAAGCCCAATGATTTTTAAAAGCTAAAGATATTCTTTCACCTTTTGCTAAATTAGTAATTGTATCTAAAATCAACATTTTATATATTTCATTATTAGTAATTTTATTTAATATTTCCATACTATCAGTAATGAAAACATTATGTGATAACAATGAAGCAAAAGTTTTAGTAAACATCGTTACTTCATTATAAATAATAACATTACCTATAATTGGTAAATGCATAAATAAAAATTGCATCATTTTTTTAAAGGCTTTAACATTTTTATATAAATAATGGAAAATGAAAATAAAACCAAAAATACCTAAAATTAACCATACATATTGATGTTGTAAGAAATTACTAACACCTAAAACAAATACTGTAATTCCTGGTAAGGTTGACCCTTCAATACCAGAATAAATATCAACAAACTTCGGTACTACATAAATCATTATAAAGACAACAGCAGCAATAGCAACAACTAAAATAATCGTAGGATAAGCCATAGCCGTAACCATTTCTTTATGGGTTTTATCTGTTTCTGTAAAATAATCAGCCATATCATCCAAAGCTTCTGGTAATTCACCAGTCATTTCGGAAGCTTTAATCATATTAATTAATAATCTCGGGAAAGCTTCTCCTTGTTTAGTCATAGCATCCGAGAAATTATCCCCCATCGTTAAATCATAAACCATAGCTCTAAATATTCGACTATAAGTTTTATCTTTAAATTGTCTAGATAATATTTTTAAAGCTTCAACCAATGGAATACCCGCTTTAATATAAGTTGATAATTGCGTTGTAAAGAAAATTAAATCTTTAGTTTTAATTTTTTTCTTATTTAAAGCAGTCCCATTACCATAAATTCTTTGAATCCATTTATTTGTTTCAATACTATATACTTCATTACCTTCACTTAATAAAAAGGAATGAACTTCAACTTTAGAATAAGCCGGAAAATAGCCTTTTAATATTTTACCATCAGGATCTTTAGCTACATATTTGTACATAATTTTAGTAGCACTTTTTTTAGCATCAGCCCCGTCAAAATCAAGTAATAAAGCTTCTCGATTAATATCTTTCTTATTTTTAGCATCCCGACTAAAAGCATTATTAGACATTTTTTCTTTAATTCTTTTAGGAATACTACCTAAAAAACCAAAGAAATTATTAATATAATCCGCTAATTTTTTCTTATTTATTTTAACATTATCATTAATATAAATATCAGCTTTTTCTTTCTTTTCTTTTTCTTCTTTATGTTTAATATCAGAAGCTTCTTTTTCTTTAGCTTTGATTTCAGCTAATCGTTTTTTATTTTCTTCTTCAATTTTTTTATTTTTTTCTTTAGCTAAAGCTCTTTGTTGTTGTTGTAATAATTGTTTAGCTCTTAATTTATTATTATATTGTGTTACCTTTTCTAATAAATAAAAACCATAAATAAAAGGAAACAATAAACCATATATAATATACTTAGTTACTTTAGATAATAATACACACACTACTAAGAAACCTTTAAAAGCATACTTAAACATCTTATAAATACCTTTAGAACAAATAATAAAACCAAAGGAAATATATTTTAAAATAATTAATAATCCTTTACCAATTACTTTTAATAATTTATAAAATAAATTACATAAAATAATAAGTCCATAAAGAAGATATTTTA
>JAVXGE010000067.1:0-4230 GCA_036657555.1 Bacilli bacterium | reverse complement strand
TAAATTATAGTCTCATTGAGAGAGGCGCAATTTTTAAAAGTACGCATTCATTATTCAGATTATTATGAATGAAAAAAGGAAAAATTGCCGAAATTATAAGTATCATCTGAGCTACTTATAGTTGGGATGTAACATAATATGTTACAGACTGTCACAAGGAAAACTTGTGGAGTGCTTTCAAAACGATTAAAGTGGTAGGTCTTTTTTGTACCTATTTTAATGGTTTTGTGCATCCCACAAAATCATTTTTTTATATAGAAAAGAGGTCAACTATGACAACAGACAATTTTTTAGAAGCTTTATATGCTTTTAACAGTATTTGCACAAAAATAAATGATGAAAATAAAATAAAAGATTCCAATGATAACATTGAATATGAAATTTTACAATTTTCTCAAATAGCTAAAAATCCAAATTTTATTTATAAAATGGTTGAATTTTATAACCACAATTGGACAGGAAACAAAGACTTTATGCATATTCCTGATTTTATTACATGTATGAAAAATTGTTTGAAATATCCTATTATTATTGCTCATGAAAAAGATTGTGATGAATTATTAGGTATAGCCACCATTAAATATTTTGAAAACGACAATCAGCTTGTCGATCCTTATTTTCCAGAAAAAAATGCTAAATATTTTTCTATTACAGGGATATTAACTAAAAAAGATAGTTTCCATAAAGGAGTCGGCAAAAAAATATATGAAGCCTCTATTCGTAGTACTTATGAATATTCAAAGCTTTATAAAGATACAAGATTAATGCTTGTAATTGATTGTCGTAATTACCACAGCGTTAACGGACTTAAAGCAGCATTAAAAAACATTAAAAAAAATGGTAATGTTGGTTTAAATCACGAACTAATAGCATCTATTATTGGTTACTATGAATTAAGAAATAAAGATAATCAAGAATTAATAGAAGCTCCAACTATAGTTATTGAAATTAATTTAAACGAAGAAACTATTTCACATCATCACAATGAACAAATAGTTATGAAATTTAAAAAAGATAAAGATAAAAACTTATTTCTTACTGTTTTAAAAGAATTAAAAGAATGGTTAGGTAATATAAACTTACAATCAGTAATTGAAGACAGCGAATGTGGTATTGTTTCTTTTTACTCAGTTAAAGATACGTCAAAAACAAGAATAGATAGAATTTCTATTATGCCCGATGGTACAATTGTTGGAAACTCAAGAAAAATGGATGATTTAAGTTTTATGTATAAATATAATGCTATTCTTCCGCTTGTTTATGTCGAAGAAAAAAAGTTGGTTTTAAACCGTGGAAAATAAAACTTTATTTTTCTTTAAACAATTAGCTAAGATACCAAGAGAATCGGGACATGAACAACAAGTATGTGATTATTTATGTAATTTTGCAATAGAAAGAAATTTAGAATTCATTTGTGATAATTATAAAAATGTTATTATCAAAAAAAAGAATTGTGAAAAAAAACCAATTATTTTACAAGCTCATACCGATATGGTTTGTGAAAAAAAAGAAAACACAAAATTTAATTTTAAAACTGATTCCATTAATATTATTGAAGAAAACGGTTATTTAAAAGCTCATCAAACATCCCTTGGGGCCGATAATGGCATCGGTGTTGCCCAAATATTAAATATTCTAGATAGTAATATTCCTTGTAATATTGAAGCTGTTTTTACTAGTGAAGAAGAAACAACAATGAATGGAGCTATCAATTTAGATATTACTTGTTTAAAAGCCAAACACATGATTAATTTAGACGGCTTTGAAGATAATACGATTATTATTGAAAGTGCTTCTTTTTACGATCTTTTAATGCATTGTAACTATAAAACTACTTCACCTTCTAATAATAATTATTTTAAAATTGAACTAAATGGTCTTCTAGGTGGTCATTCTGGTTTTGATATAGATAAAAATAGAGGTAATTCAGCTATTATATTAGCTAATTTATTATTAAAAGTTGATGATATTAAATTAGTTAATTTTAACGGTGGCACAAAATTTAATGTTATTCCTTCAAGTGCTAGTTGTCTTTTTGCAACTAGTCTATCACAATTTGAAATTGAAAAAATTATAAATAATTTTAATAAATCAGCTTATCCTAATTTATCATTAAAAATTAATCCATCGATAATAAACAATGTATATACAAATAATGATAGTAAACAATTTTTAAATATAATTAGCAATTTTCCACATGGAGTATATATAAAACATAATAATATTGTCACCACATCTATTAATTTAGGAGTTGTTGATTTAGAAAATAACATTTTAAAAATAGGCATGCGTAGTTCTAAAAAGAAAGAAGAAACAACTTGTTTAAACAAATTAAAAAAGTATAGTTTAAATAATAATATGAACTTTGAAATTTTAGGATTTCAGCCTGGTTTTGAAAGCTCTAAAAATTCAACTTTAGTAAACCTTTTAAAGCAAACTAGTCCAAAAGAATATTTTAAAAAAGATCCAACTTTAAAAGCTGTCCATTTTACTGTAGAAGCGGGCTTTTTCAAAGACAAAATTCCTAATTTAGATTTAGTTATTATTTCACCCAAAATTGAAAATGCTCATTCAATTAATGAACAAGTAGCAATAAATTCTATTTTAGCAACTGATCAATGGTTAGAAATTTTTTTAAATACCTTTTAACCTTATATGATACAAACAATAATATAGCTTTTGCATACCCTATTATTAGGTGATATTATGAATGAAATTTTAAAAATTGAACATCTAAGTAAAACATATCACACCAAAGATAGTGAAACTTTAGCTGTTGCCGATTTTTCACTATCTCTAAAAGAAGGTGAATTTGTTGCTATTGTTGGACCTAGTGGTTGCGGCAAATCAACCATTCTTTCTATTTTATCCGGACTTGAAAATAAATCAAAGGGTGAAATAATTATTAATGATGCTAAAATTGGTTATATGTTACAACAAGATTCTTTATTTTCGTGGCGTAATGTTTTAGACAATTGTCTACTTGGTTTAGAAATTAATAATAAATTAACTAAAGATTCAAAACAAAAAGTATTAAATTTATTAACTACTTACGGTTTAAAAGATTTTATTTATAGCTATCCACAAAACTTATCCGGTGGCATGCGTCAACGAGTAGCTTTAATTAGAACTTTAGCTACTAATCCAACTATTTTATTATTTGATGAGCCTTATTCAGCCCTTGATTATCAATCTCGCTTAGCCGTATCTGATGATGTTTATAATATTATTAAAAAAGAAAAGAAATCGGTAATTATGGTTACTCATGATATAGCCGAAGCTATATCCATGGCTGATCGTATTGTTATTTTAAGTAAACGGCCAAGTACAATTAAAAAAATAATAGAAATAAAATTAACCAATAAAGCTAATCCTATTAATAATCGCAAAGCTTTAGAATTTGCTTATTATTATGATTTAATTTGGAAAGAAATTGATTATCATGTATAGTAATGAACATCGTTTGTTTTTAAAAAAAATAAAATTTAAAAAAATTTTTATTCGTATTATTCAAATAATGATCCTTTTATTATTTATAGTAATATGGCAACTTTTAGCTCATTATGAATTAATAAATACTTTTATTTTTTCCAGTCCTGAAAAAATTTTAAAATGCCTTATTAATCTTCATCAACAAGGTAATTTATATAATCATATTTTAATAACCATTTATGAAACAACTATAAGCTTTATTTTAGGTACTTTTATTGGTTTAGTTATTGCCACCATTATGTGGTGGAATAAAACCCTAGCTAAAATTATTGATCCTTACTTAACAATTTTAAACAGTTTACCTAAAGTTGCTTTAGGACCAATTATTATTATTTGGGCAGGAGCCGGTATTAATTCAATTGTTGCCATGGCTTTACTCATTTCCGTTATTGTAACAATTATTAATGTTTATCAAGGTTTTATCAATACGGATAGCGCTAAAATAAAATTATTAGAATCCTTTAAAGCTAAGAAAAAACAAATATATTTTAAATTAATTTTACCTAGTAGTTTACCTAATCTTATTAGTGCTTTAAAAATAAACGTTAGTATGTCCTTAATTGGTGTTATAATGGGTGAATTTTTAGTTTCCAAACAAGGTATTGGTTATTTAATTATGTATGGTTCTCAAGTATTCAACTTAGATTTAGTTATAACGGGTGTTTTTATTTTAGGTTTAGTGGCCACTTTAATGTATTATATAATTTCATATATAGAAAAAAGACTAGTCAAATAGAG
>JAVXGE010000066.1:0-4350 GCA_036657555.1 Bacilli bacterium | reverse complement strand
TTATAACAGGCTCATCAATAATTGGGTCTTTTATAACAGGTTCCTCAATTTCCTTTTTAACTAAAGTAAATTCCATATAGGCATCAAAACCATAGTTCTGATAAGCATTATTAGTATAAGGACCATTTATATGAATTTTCATTTTTTCAAGCCTATTATTTGTATTGGATTTTATACTTCCTAAAGCTTTATCAAAATATGAATTACCAAGTAAAGGATTATTCATATAAGTTCCAATACTACTTTCTTCACTTTTTTTAAAGTCGTAAACTTGATTTTCAAAAGTTAAAGATAATAATTTATTGTACCAAAAATTATATCCTAATTCGGCTATTTCTTTATTAGTTTCTTTAACATTGGTATATTTACCGTTAAAAATAGTGGCAATCAAATTATCATTAAACTCCTCTAATTTAGTAGCTTGATAATTATATTTTTTATTATAAAAATCTAAATAGTATTTATTTAATTCGTTAATTCCCGTGTAACCTTTTTCTTTTAATTTTAAGTCTAAAACATTATCGGTAACTTCAATTTTTTCTTTAGAAATATCAAATAAAGAAGTAATAGCTGTATTATTAGTTCTATTTACCCCGTATAAATAAGGTATTTCCTGACCGTTAAAAGAAACTGTTCCTTTTATTTTATTAATATTTTCTTTTGTAAAATCCGTAGTTGCTAAAATAAAAGTTTGATTTTTATAATTATATTCATACTTAGAATTATTGACAACTTTTAAATTAACAACAATTCCATCACCTGGCATTAAAGCATCAGTTTTAGCAATTTCTTTAAATAAAGATGGCACTAAAACAATTTCTTTTTCATTAAATGTATCTGGTATTGTAAATACAATATCTATTGTTGTTATCGTTCCATCTTTGATAACTGTATTTAATTTTTCATCAATACCAAAAGTTGTTTTATTCATACTTGGTTGGGTAGCTTTATATTTAGTATCAACAGCATATATCGGACTAATACAACTAACAATAGCTAACATAAACATTAATGTTTTTTTCATAGTTCTCCTTATCTTAATTTAGCACTTATTACTAAAAAACTATTATCATATACTTTAGAACATGTTTGTAATACTAATATTTCATCATCATCATCCACTAAAACTTTCGTATCATAAAGTGATTTAGCCTTTAATTGTTTTAAATGTATAAGCCAAGTATCTTTATTAAATTGCGTTTTTAAATATGGATAATCATTTTTATATATTGCTACTGAAAAAATTTCATACGTACGGTTATAAAGTTTTGTTAATAAATTAATATATTTATGATTTAAATAATAATCTTCATCTAAATATTTTTCTAAATCTTTAAAACTAGCTTCATATTTTTTAGAATTATGGCCGTACAAAATTATTTTTTTCGCATTATATAAATTAATTCGATAATCAGCAAATACACTTCCTTTTATATCATTTTCCTTAGTAAGGGAATGATTTAAATAAAAAGCATTATCCCTAGTTTTAGTTACTATTTCATCGATGTTAGTATCTTTAATGGTAATTTTACCAATAATATCTTCATTATTATATTGTTTTTGATAACTAACAATCGTTTGCCAATTTAAAGCTGTTAAAAGCATGGTAATTAGGTAGAATATTCTTACTAAGCATCACCTCATTACCATTTTAACAAACCATTTTTAAATAAATTGTCACTTTAAGGGTAATTAATAAACTTTTTAAACTCCGCCTTTAATACCTTTACTTCGCAAATATAATTTTCTAATAAAATCAACGGGAATAACACTCATAGCTAAGAAAAACATAATTTGAAATTCGACAAAAGTTAACCCAGCCGTTCTAAATAAAGAACCCCCAAAATAAATTAATAAAACTTGGACAATAACAATAAAAGAGATAACCATTATAAAAGCTTTATTAGAAAATAAATGGGAAAATAAATTCAAACGATGGGTTCGAGCATTAAAACTATTAAAAATACCGATAAAAATAAACAATCCGAAGAAAGCTGTCATTAAATATTTTTGGTCTATTCCATCCCGATAAATTTGTTCAAATAATGGTAATTTCAAAAATAATAAACACAATAAAGTGGAATAAAGACCCGTAAAGATAATCTCATCTTTCATATATTTATTAATAATAGCTTCATCTCTTTTTTTAGGTAATTCATCCATATATTCTTTTAAAGGTGGTTCAAAGGCAAAAGCTAAAGCAGCTAATGTATCCATAACCATATTTATCCACAACATTTGAATAACTGTTACTGGACTAGCAATACCAATAAATGGTCCAATTATTGACAAGCTAACAGCACATATATTAACAGTCAGTTGAAAAATTATAAATTTTCTAATACTTTTAAAAATAGTTCTTCCGAATAAAATAGCTTTAGCAATTGATAAAAAATTGTCATCTAATAAAACAATTTCACTTGCTTCTTTTGCTACTTCTGTACCACTACCCATAGCAAAACCAACATCCGCCCTTTTTAAAGCCGGTGCATCATTAACTCCATCACCGGTCATACCAACTACTAAATCTAATTCTTGACTAATTCTAACTAACCGACTTTTATCTTGTGGTATAGCTCGGGCAACAACTCTTAACTTCGGTAACATTTGTTTTAATTGTTCATCATTAATATTTTTTAATTCATCACTTGTTAAAACAATATCACCTTCTTCATATAAACTAGCTTCTTTTGCAATGGCTAAAGCAGTTATTTTATTATCACCCGTCACCATAACCGTTCTTATATGAGCCCTTTTAACTAATTTAATCCCTTCAATAGCTTCTTTTCTTATTTCATCTTTAATTAAAATAAAACCTACTAATGTCATATCATTTAATCCTTTTTTACTTGTTGCAAAAGCTAAAACACGATTCCCTTCTTTAGTTACTTTATTAATATAATCATTAATAATTAATTTCTTTTTTAAAAACATTCTTTGACCCAATTCATTATAATAATAATTACAATCTTTTAAAATTATTTCTGGAGCTCCTTTTACTAAAAAAAGATCTTCTTTTTTATAATTAATAGTTGTTGCTGAATATTTATTTATACTGTCAAAAGATATTGTATTAATAATTTTATAACTATTCTTTTCTTGAATATTACTAAATTTTAAGACAGCCCGATCCGTTGTATTACCTCCAACTATTTTTAAGCCGTCATAACTACTAGGATTATTATAAACAAATGATAATGTTACAATTTCTTTAAATGCGTTATTTAAGTTATCGATATTAGAATATTTATTTAATTCACCACTAATAAAATTAGTTACTTCTAATGCTCCTTTTGTTATTGTTCCTGTTTTATCGCTAAATAAAATATTAATACTTCCGGCTGTTTCGATACCTGTTAATTTTCTAACTAAAACATTATTTTTAAGCATTCTTTTCATATTTGATGATAGTACTAAAGTTATCATCATTGGAAGACCTTCTGATTGTAGTCTTTATGCATGATGACTTGATAATAAAAAATTTAATTGTTTAAAATTAAAATAGATGTCTATTTGTTTGTCTTTGTGAACTTCAATTTTTTCAATTAATTCTAACATCATCTCTCGTGGTGGTATTTCGACTTTTAAAAATTCTATTAATAATTTATCGATTGTCTTATTTATATCAAAGTTATCAGTTACCTTATTTAATGAATCTTTTATCTCACTTATTTTTATTTTTTTTGTATTAATTTCTTCATTTAATTTAAGACTAATTCTAGCATACATATCATCCGTTATTTTACCATCTAAGTTATCTAGGTACATTTGATCTAGTTTAGATGTGAAACTTGTTATATCACGTTCTAAAGTGTTTAATTCTAACTCTAAATTTGTTCTTGGATTAGATAGCTTGATGTTACCAGTAGAACCTTTTAATTCAGTAGGACTTAAGTATTCTATTGCCATCATTTTAATAATATTCAATACTCCAGCTTCTAAATAATCATAATTAAATCCATGAGATGTGCAAACACCATATTTAGAATGCATTCTGTAATAGTTACAGACTAAGTAAGTTCTACCATCACTTTTTCTAGGAGCGCATATTCCAAGTTTATGTTTACATTCATAACAGTATAATAGTCCATCTAATAGTCTTGTTGTTTTCTTTTCTGGTCTATTACTATTTTTAGGAAGTATTTTACCTATGTATTCAAAGTCTTCTTTACTAACCAATGGTTCGTGAGTATTTTCTACAATGATCCAGTCTTCACGTACGTTCCAAACAGTTTTTTTAACTTTATAATTAATCTTAGTCCTTCTATTTTGAACAAGGTCGCCTACATATAACTGATTTTGTAAAATAGATTTAATAGTTTTCGTATTCCAAATACCTTCTTTAGATGC
>JAVXGE010000065.1:3043-4518 GCA_036657555.1 Bacilli bacterium | reverse complement strand
CTCCCCCTTTTGAATATTTAATAAAACTATTTTTAATCTGTAAATTTTTCATAATATTTCTCCCAAATAATAAACTTAATAATTACTACAATTAAATTATAACTTATTATGCTATTTTTTACAATATAAATTCAAATAGTCTTATAAAAAAAAGATATAATTTATATATCTTTTTCAAAATTTATTTTAAAGAATCAATAAATAAAATTATATCAATTTACTCTATATTGACATGTTGTAAAACTATCTTTTCGATCATTAGTCATACAAGTTCCAGAAGTTTTTGTTATTTTAGATAATTTAGTTAAATATTCACTAATACATCTTCTACCTGTTGCAGCATCACATGAAATACCATCAAAAGTTCCATATTCATTGCCTAAACTTTTACTATATTTCCTTATTTCTCTAATAACAGGTGGCGTTAAAACAAAACTATACATTGGTTCTTTATTATAAATATTTTCAGGTTTAGGATTAACCGCATCCCTATTTCCATTTATATTACGATTATTAATAATATAATCTTTTACTACTCGATTTTTATTATCACAATAACCAGCTCCACACCAATTATTTCCTGTTTGCCGACCATCACCAGTTAAATCAGGAAAAGGATTATTTAAATCAATCGGTCTAAATAATAATTTTATATCACCCCTTGGAATTAAATTAGAAACAACCTTATAATTACATAACCACTTATTATAATCATTTGATACAGAATTTAATATATTATCAACAGATGTTTTATTATTACCTTTTTTAAACCCTAAATTGGAATATTCAAGCGATAATTCACCTTTATTACTACTGTAACCATATAATCCATCTTTAGTCTTATAAGCTACTGGAAAATTACTATATCCTAGTTTTATATAATTAAAAGGTTTATTTTGATTTTTATAAGATTCTAAAAGTTCCTTAAACTCATTATAATTAACTGACTTATTATTATCTTTTAATATATAATTATAAATTCCATCTTCCAAATAAAAATTGGTTGTTACTTTTTTTGTCATTTCAACATCGGTACAATTTTTCATTGAGACAGATGTTTCAGGACAACTGTTTCCCCTACAAGCTTTAATAACACCTACGGTTGTATTTCTACAATTTAATTTAGTTTCTAATCTAGAATCACTAGTTACAGCTTCTAGTTGACCACTATAGCTATATGTTCCATCAGTATATGTAATATTAACATTAGGAGAAGTATTGTTTAGATATTGATTCCAAGTACTTTCTTCATAACATGATTTCATATCACTTACTAAACCATTAGCATAATTTAAGGCATTATTATATTTTCTTTTAGCTCCTTGAACATCTGTTGAAGGGGCATCACCGCTCCCACACCATGAACTAATAGTTGTACTTATTCCGTTAAATGATACTGTTGAATTTCTTGGTGTATAGGTATAGTTATGAGGTCTTGAAGAAACACTTTGACCTGCTTGACAATAATAATCGCC
>JAVXGE010000065.1:0-2943 GCA_036657555.1 Bacilli bacterium | reverse complement strand
ATTTCTAGCTGCCATTCATCATAGCGATCTGAAGTTGCATTATTAGCTTCTTTTAAATCTTCTGTAAATGGTTGCCAATTAATATTTTTAGTTCGACATGTTCGACTACCATTTACATGATGATCATTCCAAGTAAAATTCGAACCAGCCTGAACAGTTATTGTATCTGAATTAAAATTAGCTTTCATTTCTTCAACACAATATACTTGACAGTATTGATTACTTAAATTAGCATCATAATAAGTATTATTACTATTTGATGATGTTTTATGAACATCTATACTATAAGAACCGTTGTCGTTAAAAATACAATTTTCCCAATCATTACTATCCTTATAATAAACATTATCTTTTTTAATACAAGTACCAACATTATATTTAGGTGTACAATCAACCGGTTGTTTAGCTTGACAACCACAATTAGCAATATACCAATTATTATTTACATTAGTTCCATGAGCATTATTAAAATCGGTAAAGCTAAAATTACTTATATAATTACAATCTTTTATTTTTAAATTATTTTTTTTAACATTTTTATAATATTCATTAATTGTATCACAAGTATATCCTGCTGGTGGTGGTGCATCTTTTGCACAACTTTTAGAATATGAAAAATATGGTTGATTTTCATTTTCAATTGACCAATAAAATTTCATGGCCGAATAATAAATGGTATTATAAGCTTTCAACATATTGTCAACCTGTGATCTATATTTACCTTTTATATCTTGAGTAGTCATTCCATAAATATCCGGATAGTTTAAACCAAACTTTTTATTTGTTTCTTTGTACCAAGCTTGAAATTCTTTACACCAATATATTTCTGTTGTTTCACACTTCAAATTAACATATTTTTCAGATGTTTTTGTCCATGGTAATTTTTCTTTTTTACTAATTTCAGACCACTTATTATCATAATCAGCAAAAGTATATAAAATATTATTATATGCACTACTTTTATAATCTGTAATGGACAAATCTCTAAAACTTTTAGTTGTCCGATCTAAAGCTTGATACCAATCGGTTCGTCCACCAAAAACATTAGAAGAAATATTATTAATACTTCCTTTATTTAATTCTTTTATGTAGTTTAATGTTGTCTTACCAAATTGTTCATACATACCATAACAAGAACATTCATTTACATACCATTCTGTTTTAGCTTTTAATGTTTTACCATCTTTATTATAATCAATAAATGGTAAATTTTTATATAAATCGCTTAAAGCTTTCCGATTATAATAATCTTTAATTGTTTCTTGTAATTTCCATTTAATGCCATTATTAACATCAGCACAACTAATAGGTTTTACTTTAACAATTTCACCCAAATAAATAACACCCATACCCATTCCTAATTTTGTTGAACCACTTGGAGCTACATCTGTATTAGTAAAATTTTTACTAGAATTACATGTAGTTCTAAATTTTGACGCATCAATAGTTATCTTATTGTTAAAATAGCTATTCACGCTTACGCCTGGAATATCTTTACCAAAAAAATCCCCAGTTAAATAACTTTCGCATGGTAAATTATGCTTTAAACTAGTCGATAAATCACATAAACCAGTTTGACAATTACCATATACACCTTTCGTTTGAGAAGCTTTAACAGCTAGCTCATGAGCAGTTCCAAAGTAAAGGGTATTTCCAAAAGAAATAATTTGTAATGGTTCAAAAATCATAAATATATTTAATTTTTTAGTTTCTTCGTCATAATATTTATCTAAATTATTTTGAGTTCCCATTATATTAGCAAAAAACCTAACAATTTCTTCATCATAATTTTTATTATTTTTATTATTTTCTGGCATAATTTTAGAAAATAAATTAGCAAACTGCCCACTTTTTAATGATTCACTTAAATTAATTCCAAAATTATTAGGAAATAAAGAAGCATCAGTAGCAACTTCACCTAACTTTTTTCGATTAACATTCCATTTCACACTATCACTAGAATTATATGACACCTTATTATAACGGTTTGTTGTAACAAATACATTTTTATTACTATCATTTGAAATATTAGCTATATAATCCTTACTAGTAATTAATTGATCACCATTAGAATTAACAAACGAAATACGAACGCCTTTAATATTATAGTGAAATGTTGAATCTCCTGGTCTAAGACTATTATCACTATTAGGATCACCTGGATTTGAATCATCTTCAATACTAGCTGCAAAACCAGTTAATACACAACAAGTTATTGTAACAGTAAAAATAGCAATAGAAATAATTATTTTTTTTAACATTTAAACAACCCCTTTTATTTTATAAACTCTTAACTTTATCAATTGAAACTAATTTATTTAATTCATTATAATATTTAGTTATATTTTCCGGCTTTGACTGTTCTAAAACCAAAGCATTTGCATCATACACATCTTGAATTAATTTAATATAATATTTTATTAAACCTAAATCACTATCCGTTGCACTAGTATTAATTTCCCATTTTTTAAAATATTCTTCGATATTATAAACTTCAACATCTTTAAATTGACTCATTAAATCAAGATATAATTTATTAATAGTTTCTTTACATTCTTGAAATTCTTTTATTAATTTAGGATCCGTTTGACTATTAATATTTTTTTCTAAATTTAGACAATGATAATATAATTCTTTAACAGCTAAATCTTGTTTTGTTACTACAGGAACCATTGCTTTTAAATAAGTAAATTGTTGATGAGCTTCTGTTAATGATTTACTTAAATCATCACTTAAATATAAATAATCTTTATTCACTTTTTCATAATGTTTACCAATATAAACACTATTGGTAGTAGATTCATATTGAATATTAGTCTTAAATAAAGTTGCTATCGCCCGAGCTGGTAAATAAGTCGTGCCATTTATAACATAAGTTTCAACTAAACTACCATTGGCATCTTTAGGTTCAAATAACTTATTATCATTATATATCTTAACGCC
>JAVXGE010000064.1:0-4591 GCA_036657555.1 Bacilli bacterium | reverse complement strand
TATTTTCATACCAATTTCTGAAATTAGACCTTTTTACAAAAACTTGAAATTATTTGCTTTTTATAATAATTAGGGTAAATGGTTTTATAATCTAGTGTTAGCGAGTAAAATCATTAATGCTATTTTTATATAAAAAACTTAAGATAAAAAACAATATATAAATCTAACAAACCTATTTATAAAAAGTATAAGTATTTTTATAAAAAAACAAATAAAAAGTATATTTATTTGTTAACAATCTAAAAGGACATTTTATTCTTCAATACCATACATTTCTAAATAATCTTCATAAGGAATTTCCTTATCGTTATAAGAACCATCTAATTTAAGTTCTACTAAACGATTGCTTGTATTTTCAATGATTTCTTGATCATAAGTAGCTATTACAAGAGCTCCAGCAAATTTTTGAAGACCAGTATTTAAAGAGTTAATTGATTCAATATCTAAATGATTAGTTGGTTCATCTAATAATAAGACATTACCTTTTTCTAACATTATTTTAGACATCATGGCACGAACTTTTTCACCACCTGATAAAACAGAAACTTTTTTAAGGGATTCTTCACCGGTAAATAACATTCTACCTAAGAAACCACGAGCAAAACCTTCTTCTTTAATGATGGAATAGTTTTGTAACCAAGTAACTAAAGGGATGTTTTCTTTAAAGTAATCATCATGGTTTTTAGCAAAGTAACCAATTATAACACTAGAACCTTTTCTAATTGAACCGCTATCGGGTAATATTTCACCAGCCATTATTTTTAATAAGGAAGTTTTAGCTAGTTCATTACCACCGATAAGGGCTATTTTATCGTCAGGTCTGATGGTTAAGTTAAAATTTTTAAGGATGACTTTATTATTTAGAGTGTAGTTAATATTTTCTAAGGTGATGACATCCTTACCAAGAGGTTTTTCAACTTCAAAATTAATATAAGGATATTTTCTACTTGAAGGTTTTATATCATCAAGAACTATTTTTTCTAAGGATTTTTTACGAGATGTAGCTTGTTTTGATTTAGAGGCATTGGCACTAAAACGAGCAATAAAGTCTTGTAATTCTTTAATTTTATCTTCTTTTCTTTTGTTTGAATCATGCATTTGTTTTTGAATTAATTCGCTAGATTGAAACCAAAAGTCATAGTTACCAACATATAAGGTAACTTTTTCAAAATCAATATCGACCATGTGGGTACATACTTTATTTAAAAAATGGCGATCATGGGATACGACTAAAACAGTGTTTTTAAAGTTAATTAAAAATTCTTCTAACCATAGTTTACTTTTTAAGTCTAAACCGTTGGTAGGTTCATCTAATAGAAGAATATCAGGGTTACCAAATAAAGCTCGAGCTAATAAAACTTTAACTTTATCTTTATCAGATAAAGTAATCATTTTTTGATCGTATAAATTATTATTGATTCCAAGACCAGCTAATAAAATAGCGGCATCACTATCGGCTTGCCAACCATTTTTTTCTTCAAAACGAGCTTCTAATTCGGCTACTTTAAGACCATCTTCATCAGAAAAGTCTTCTTTACTATAAATAAAATCTTTTTGGGTCATGATTTGAAATAATTCACTATCACCCATAACGACTGTTTCTAAAACAGTAAAATCATTAAATTCATTATGATCTTGCTTTAAAAAAGATAAACGTTCACCTTTACCAATAATAACTTCACCTTTAGTAGATTCAATTTCGCCACTTAATATTTTTAAGAAGGTTGATTTACCAGCTCCATTAGCCCCAATGATACCATAACAATCATTATTTCTAAATTCAATATTAACATTGTTGAAAAGAGTTCTCGTATTAAACCTTAATCCTATATTTATAACTTTTAACATTTTATTAACCTCCTTTTTTCTTTATCTATTTTACCATAGTTTAGAAGGTTTAGCTAGTAAAAAAATAGACTTATGTCTATTTAGGATTAACAGTAAAAGTAGAGTAGTTAGATAAATCAAGTTTTTTAATTAATTTAATAAAATCATCATAGTTTAAACTTTTAATATCTTCATAACGATTAACATTAAATTTTTTATATTTTATTATATCATTCATAACACTATGGTTTAAACTAAAAATATTATCACTCATATAAATTAAAGAACTTATTAAAGTTTTTTTCTTACGTTCGAAGTCTTCTTTAGTAATTTTTAAACAAGTCATTTCTTTAATAATACTTTTTAATAAGACATCAGGGTTATTGGCTTCTCCAACAACAAAGATAATAATATAATCATCAGTATTGTCAAAATCAATACCAAGATTATTATTAATTATTTTATCATCAATAAGATTTTTTACAAATAAACTAGTTGGGCCTATTTTAGCATCAAATAAAGTTAATAAATATAATAAATTTTTATATAAATTATTTGGTTGAGTTATTTTAACTTTATAAGCGACACTACATTTTGGTAAACTAACATTTAAGTTAATTTGAGCTTCTTTGATAGCTACTTTATTAGGTTCATCATATTGTTTAATTTTAATTTCTTTAGCTTTTGTTATTTTTTTATTTGCTTGATTAACCTTAATTGCTTCAATTATCTCTTTAGCATCAACATTACCAGTTACAACAACAAACATGTTAGAAGGGTGGTAGAACGTATTATAACAAGTATATAAATCCTCTTTAGTAATAGCATTAATACTTTCAATATTGCCAATGATTGGATATTTCATCGGATTATTAATAAAACAATTACCTAATAAACTTTCATATAAAACTGTATCAGGATCATCTTGATACATTTTAATTTCTTGAGTTATAATACCTTTTTCTTTTAAAACATTTTTATCAGTAAAATAAGGTTGTTGAACATAATCTAATAAATAATTCAAATTTTCTAAAGTAAAACTAGCTCCAGAAAATAAATAAGTTGTCTTCGTTTGATTTGTATTAGCATTAGCATCAGCTCCGCGTTGACTATAAAATGTAAAAGGATCAATACCATTACTTTGCTCAAATAACTTATGCTCTAAAAAATGAGCAATACCAAGTGGTACTTCCTGCATTTCTTTTTTATCAATTGGAATAAATTCAATAGCATTAGAACCATATTTAGTTGAAAAAGTTGCATAAACCATATTACTATTAAGTTTAGGAATAACATATATCTCTAAACCATTATCTAATTTTTCATAGGTAAGATCTAAATCAAGCTTTTTAATTTCCATTTTCTTTACCCCCTAAAACAAAGATAGTATCTAAATGTATTTTCTTAGATAAATTAATAACATCTTCTTTTGTAACATTAACAATACTTTTAGCTCGGTCTTCTAACAAGTCAAAATTTAAATATTCTAAAGATTCAAATATTTTAATTAAACTAGGTTCAAAATCTTCAATATCTTTTAAAGTATTTATATAAGTTATAATACCAGCATTAATATCATCATCACTAAAATCACCTTTACTCATTTTAATAATTTCTTTTTTAATTAAACTTAAACATTTTTTAAAATCATCTAAATTAATACCCGCATTAATAATCATCAAATTAGAAACAGGTCGATAAGTAGCACTTATGTTATAACATAAACTATTTTTTTCCCGAACATTTTTAAATAACTTAGAATCAGGACTACCACCTAAAATAAAAGTATAAATATTCATAACATATTTTTTTTCAAAATCATTTAAATTATCAAGTTTAAAACCAATACTTAATTTAGCTTGTTCTAATGATAGTTCTTCTTTAACAGTTTTTACTTTTTTTCTAATTTTTTTAATCTCTAAAAAATGACTTTCACTAGGCTTTTTAAGCGTGTTTATTTTAAACACTTCACTTATTTGTTGTTTAACTACTTCACAGTCAACCTTACCAATTACAAAGATATCAATTAAATCACTTTTTAAAAGATTTAAATAATATTTATATAAACTATTATTATCTATTTTATTTAAATCATCTATATAACCAACCGGATTATAAGCATCTTTATCCATTTCTTCTAGTAATCTTAAAGTACTATATGTTTTAGGATCATCTTTTAAAGTATTTATTTCTTCTAAAACTAATCTTTTACCCAAGTCAAAATAAGCAAATTCATTATTAATAATATTAGGTTTAAATATCATATCAAGCATAAATTCTAAAGATTTAATATTCATATTTTCTTCTGTATATTTTTCATTTAAAAAGAAAGAACTAAAAGAAGTAATTATATAATTACCACTAATTGAATTGCGATTATCCATACTTAAATTGTATAAATCTTCACAAGCTATTTCTAAATCTCGTTTCGATGGATAATTTTTAGTTGATTGACCTAAAATTTTTATCAACAAATTACGATAAGTAATATCCTCTTTTTTTAATTTCTTTTTAAAATTAATTTTAACCATAATTGTTTTAAACTTATCACTGTTAATGATATGTAAGTTATAAGCATTAGTTGTATATTTTTTATAATTCATAATTTCACCCTTTCTAGTATGTGTATATTTGTTTGATTAATACCATTATAACATTAAATGAAAAAAATTATAATTAAAGAAAAACATCTTTTATGTAATAAATCATTAAAAAGCAATTTTTTTCATACTTTTAAGTAGAGGTGAAAGAATGTTAAATTTTC
>JAVXGE010000063.1:0-4710 GCA_036657555.1 Bacilli bacterium | reverse complement strand
TATTCTTATTAATTTTAAATTAAAAGGTATTGTTTTAGCTTTTCTTTATGTTTTCCCCCATCATATTATTAATTTGATAATTTATACTATTTTATTATCTTATGCAATAACTTTGTCATTAAAAATAATCGAAGCAGTATTAAAGAAAAAGAGTATAAATTTTAAATTGATTGTTAATAAATATTTAATGATATTAATTACAAGCATGATATTAATAACTTTAACTAATTTTTTTGAAATTTATATAACGCCGATATTAATTAAAATTATTTTACCCTTTATTAATTAATATTGTAATTTTTATAAATTTTTGTTAAACTAATAATAGTTAAATTTTTGTTAAATTCGAGGTGAAACATGAAAGTAGTTATTGGCATGAGTGGGGGAGTTGACAGTAGTGTTGCGGCTATTAGGCTTAAACAACAAGGGTATGAAGTGATTGGTTTATTTATGAGAAACTGGGATACATCTATTAATCAAGATATTTTAGGTAATCCTAATTTGAATAATCCTATTTGCCCACAGGAAGCGGATTATAATGATGCTTTAAAGGTATGTAAAAAGCTTGATATTCCTTTACATCGAGTTGATTTTATTAAAGAATATTGGGATAATGTTTTTAATTATTTTTTAGAAGAATTAAAAACAGGTAGGACACCTAATCCTGATATTATGTGTAATAAATATATAAAATTTGATTTATTTGTTAAAGAAGCGTTAAAACTTCAAGCTGATTATATTGCTACTGGTCATTATGCACAAATTATTAATGGTAAACTATTAAAAGCAATAGATTTAAATAAAGATCAAACTTATTTTTTGTCACAATTAAATAAAGAACAATTGCATAAAGTGTTGTTTCCTATTGGTGATTTAAATAAAAAACAAGTACGGGAAATTGCTTATAAGTATGAGCTTATAACAGCTAATAAAAAGGATTCAACGGGTATTTGTTTTATAGGTGAAAGAAATTTTACTAAGTTTTTAGCGAATTATTTACCAAATCAAATTGGTGATATTATCAATATTGATACTAAAGAAATATTAGGAAAACATATTGGCCTTATGTATTATACTATTGGTCAAAGAAGAGGACTTGCTATTGGTGGGACGACTAAAAGAATGTATGCTTGTGGTAAGGATTTAACTAAAAACATATTATATGTTTGTATTGGTGCTAATAATCCTTATTTATATAGTGATCAAGCCATTATCGAACAAATAAATTGGTTTGATAATACGGTTCATAATTGTTCTGCTAAATTTAGATATCGTCAAAATGATCAAAAAGTACAATGGGAATATTTAGATGATGGTAATGTTTTAGTATCTTATAATAATCTTAAGGCAATTACACCGGGACAAGCTTGTGTTTTTTATCTGGATAATCTTTGTTTAGGTGGAGGAATTATTAAAGAGGTTAGAAAAAATAACCAAAAATTATGGTATTTATAATTGTTTACTAATACTTTACACTTGACATTTGTAGGGAACATGATAAAATGTTATTAGGAGGTTTTATAATAAAATGGAAAGATTAAATGAAATATTACATGAACTAGGAATTTCCAAAGTTAAATTAGCTAAATTTTTAGGTGTTTCTAGGCAAATGATTTATAATTATTTAGATCTAGATGATATTAATAAATGGCCAAAAGATAAAAAAGTTCTATTATTAAATTTATTAGGTATAAAAGCGGCTGATGAATTAAATAATATTAAAATTAATACCGATTATATTTTAGATGTTGAATCACGTATTGATGCTTTATGCGAAAAAGAAGATAAGCTTAATTTTAATACTAGTAGCAATATTTTTAATGGTTTAAGTAATAATAAAAAAGAATTGTTAGCAAGTATTATTGCTATTGTTAAGGAAAGATTAGAAGACGATGAAGATGATGGGTATTATATAATTAAATATTTATCTCATTTTTTGCAATCATTAGATAGTAAAAAGGAATTAAAATATATTCTTTGTTATATTTCTAAAGCTTGTGGAACAACTAAACCATTAGAATTTGTCTTTAATGATGATGATAATCAGTTTACTTTTGAAAGTGTTATGTTTTCGGCAATGACTTTATATAATCGGGGTGGATTATCTAAATCAAGAATAATTGAATCTCATAAAAAATTTGTTGGTGAAATAGAAAAACAACAAGAAGAAAAACTTAGTCGTACGTTAGAACTAAGTCACAATACAATTCAAGCTTTAAAAGAATTAGGTTATACGGAGATAAATTATGATAATGCTGTTGAAATATATTGTAAAATTGATGAAATTAAATTAAGAAAAAAGTAAAATTAAAAATCCGATAATATATATTATGTAAACTTGTTATAAAAATAAGGAGGATAGAATGATGAAAAAGAAAATGAACGATCTTAATTCACGCTCAATTGCTGGCTTAACTATCACTATTTGGGCAGTAACCTTAACATATATAACTACAAACATTATTACGCTTTTTGCATAAAGAACATATAAAGGGGAAAATATGAAAAAATATTACAATGACTTAGTTTCTACTATTATTGGTCTTATAATAATTGGTGTTTGGGGAATTACTTTATCAATTGTAATAATTGATATTATTTATATTTATGCTATGTAAAATAGTATAATTTTATTGGTATGACTCATAATACTAATGGGTGATAAGAATGAAAAAGAATAAGAATGCACAATCAAAAAAAGTCAATAAAAAAACTGATTTATTGACTGACAAACAAAGTGAACAAAAAACTAATTTAAAACAAGAAAATTCAAGTTCACAAATTGATTGTAAATAACATTATAACCCTAAAGAAATATACGATTTGTATATTTCTTTTTATAATAGATGACTAATAATCATTAATAAACTACCAAAGATAATAAAAATGATAATATAATTATATTTTTTATAACTAATAGCCAGTGGTAATAATTCATAAATAGCTATATAAAACATTATGCCAGCAATAATCAAATAAATTATTCCCATCATTATATCACCCCCAAAGGGAGCTAGAAATAAAAAGGCAAAAATGGCACCTAATGGTTCAGCTAAAGCTGCAATAAAGGTATAAATGAAAGCTTTTAAACGATATCCTGTAGCATAATAAATGGGCATGGCAATACAAATACCTTCAGGAATATTATGAAGGCCTATTGCTACGGCTAAATTAATACCTAAAAAAACATCATTATTAGTGGTCATAAAAGTGGCCATTCCTTCAAAAATATTATGTAAAACAATGGCGATTAAGGTGGCCATTCCTACACTGTAAAGTTTATTATTTACATGGTTGGTGTTATAATCAATGATATATGCTAGGATAATACCAACAACTAAAAAAAGCCAACATATAATAAAGGTTGGTGCTTTGTTAAAAATAGAGTTTAATAAAAAAAAGGCTTCAGGAATTAAGAAAATAATGCTAACAGTTAACATAACGCCAATAGCTAGACTTAAACTACATATTAAAATTTTATCAGTTTTACCTTTTAAAAAAAGTAAAGTTGTTCCCATTAACGTGGAAAAACCGGCTAAAAAGGTTAATAAAAAACTTACTAGCATTTAATCACCTACAAAAGACTATGGTAAATTAGTTTTTTTTATGATTATTGTAATTTATCAAGCAAACTATTACCAATTAGTGGTTTAGTAATGGTAAAATTATCAGCAATAGTTGCTCCAATATCACCTAGGGTTTCTAAATCTTTTAACCGTTTTGGCTTTTTTAAGTCATTAGCATAAAATAAAACAGGGACATTTTCACGAGTATGATCACTACCTTCAAAACCAGGATCGTTTCCATGATCTGCGGTTATAATTAATAGATCATTATGATTTATACTATTTAAAATTGTTGGTAAGTAATCATCAAATTCTTTAATAGCTTTAGCATAGCCATCAATATCACGACGGTGACCATATAATGAATCAAAATCATTTAAATTGGCAAAACATAAACCGGTAAAATCTTTTTTACTTTCTTTAACGATGTTATGCATACCGTCAATATTATCCGTAATGGTTATACTTTTAGTAATTCCACAATTGTTAAAAATGTCGGCAATTTTTCCGATGCCTATTACGTCATAATCGTTCTTTTTTAAATTATCTAATACAGTATTGCTTACAGGATTTAGAGCATAGTCATGACGGTTGGCGGTTCTTTTAAAATTACCTGGTTCTCCGATAAATGGTCGTGCTATTATACGACCTACTTTCCATTTATTTTTTAATGTTAATTTTCTTGCTAGTTGACAAATATGATAAAGTTCGTCGATGCTAATAATATCTTCATGGGCGGCAATTTGCAAAACGGAATCAGAAGATGTATAAACGATTAATGCTTGTGTTTCCATATGTGTTTTCCCTAGTCTTTCAATAATTTCTGTTCCACTTTCACTACAATTGCCAATTATTTTATGACCTGATTCTTGTTCTAAAGCTTTTAATAAGGAAGCAGGAAATCCATTTTTTGTAAAAGTTTTAAATGGCTTTTTTGTATAAATTCCCATCATTTCTAAATGACCTGTTAATGTGTCTTTACCGTTACTAATTGGTTTGGCTTTTGTATAATAACTAATTGGTTGTTTGACTGTTTCATTGTTAATTAAACTGATACAACCCATTTTTTCTAAATTATTAAATTGTGTTTTAGTGTTGTTTAAAATACGTCCTAATGTATTAGCACCAATATCACCAAAAGATT
>JAVXGE010000062.1:0-4810 GCA_036657555.1 Bacilli bacterium | reverse complement strand
GATTGATTTATATCAAGTTCAAACATAAAAATTCGAACAGATTTGTCATTGGAGCAAGTGACGAGAATCGGACTCGCGTCTCAACCTTGGCAAGGTTATATTCTACCATTGAACCACACCTGCATAGTAGGCCGTGTTCCTACGGCCTATTAGAATTATACCTTATTTAAAAATATTTGTAAAGTCTTTTTAATTAATTTATACAAGAAGTTATTTTACTATATATATAATTATAACCTTTTTTAGTATAATGAATATCACTACTATCAATATATTGATCCCATTTTTTAATATTCATACTGCTATAAACATCACAATATCTAACCCTTGAAATAGTTTTCAACTTTTTATTAAAGTCTTCAATAGCTAAATTAGTAGCACCAGTTTTTTTACTATTAGCTCGAACAGGATTAACCGATACAATATAAAAATTATGCTTTTTATCAATTGTATTAATTAATTCTTTATAAGCACTAACATAATCATGAGATAAATCATTAATACCATAGTTTAAAACAATATTATAAGCTATATTAGGATTAATATTTATCCGTTGTTTTAATAGTAATATATATTGTTTAAAATCATTTATATTAGCGCCATCTTTGCAAAGACAATTATCTTTGGATATTAAACCACTTATAGCTAAACCATTAGTTCTTGAGTCACCCATAAAAATAGTTTCTCTAGCACTAGGTACATTAGGATAAATTGGATCAGGTGTTGTATCTTTAATTAATTTATAAACTTCTTTTAAACGATTATTATAATTACTTTTTAATTCTTGATTCTTTAATTTTAAAACAGCCGTTATTGCTTCACTATAATCATTACTTTTTAAACTTTTTTCAGCTTTAACTACAGCTGCATCAGCTAAATTAGCGTACGCTGAAGTAATATATTCTTCAGTTGCATTTGTTAAACAAGTAGCATAAGTTAAAGTATTATCAACAATATTTACAGCTACTGAAACGATAAGTGGCACTAAAAAAACTACAGCTGCAGCTATTAACCTTTTAGGTATAGCCTTTAATTTTTTACTTATTTCATCAGCATTTCCAGCCATAACAGCTTTTAAAACATCAATTGATGCATAAATAACTAAAGCAACAGGAGCAGCTATTTGTAAAAAAGTTATAATTTTTTTAATAATTAAAAAAACGGTTAATACTTCTGGGTTTGTACAGGTTGTTAAAATCATTTAATCCCCTACTTTATTTATTCTTTCTTCAATGCGTTCACTACCTAATAGTTGCATAATATCATATAGATCAGGTGTTTGTTGCAAAGTGGTTAGAACAACTCTTAAAACCATACTTATGTCCCCACAATGACCTTTAAAATTATCAGGATTTTCTTTATACTCTTTAACTTCTTTAGCGTAGCCTAAAGTTTGACTTAAATCTTTAATTCGATTAAACCATGTTTCTTTATCATCAGCTTCATTATAATATTTTTCTAAATATAAATTCAAAATCTTTTTAATTTCAACCATATCATTTATCTTATCAAAATGATAGGTTATATTTTCAAATAATTCATCATACATATACCAATTTTCTTTTCTAATATCGCTAAACATAGCTAAATCTTTTCGTGGTTTTTTTTGAACCCGTTCAATATTAAAAATAGCAATACTATAATCTTTATATTTAGTTAATAAATCAAACATTTCTAAATCATATATTTTACTATATTCTAATGCTTTGTCGTAAACTTCACTTGCTTCTAATTTACTAATATAGTTTCGTGAAATATTAAGTAATTTTTCTAAATCAAATAGAGATCCACTAGAACTTATTTTTTTAAATTCCATTTTAAAATCTTCAATGGTTTTATCTTTGTTTTGGTCTAACCACATTTCAAAATTTGAATTAGCAACTGTACATAAATATAATAAAACAGCTTGCGTTGGAATACCTTTAGAATGGTAAAAAGATATAGCTGCTTCAGGATCTTTACGCTTACTTAGCTTTCTTCGATTACCATTTTCTTCTTTTAATAAAGGAGCAATATGAGCATATTTAGGTGCTTTAAATCCAAACACTTTAAAAAGTTGTAAATGAATAGGAACACTTGATAACCATTCATCACCTCTAATAACATGGGTTGTTTGCATTAAATAATCATCAACCAAATGTGCAAAATGATAAGTTGGTAATCCATCACCTTTAATAATAACAATATCCATATCGTTTTCTGGTAACTCTAATTTACCTTTAACTAAATCATCATAAATAACTTTATTTTCAAAATTACCCGGTGATTTTAATCTAATAACATATTTTTCATTATTATTTATTTTTTTAATAATATCATCTTTAGATAAATAACGATCTCTAGCCCATTTCCCATAATAACCAATTCGTTCTTTTAAATTTTCTTGTTCTTTCCTTATATTATTTAAGTCATCTTCACTACAAAAACAAGGATAAGCTAAGTCATTTATAATTAAATATTTTGCAAAAGATTGATATATTTCTTTTCTTTTACTTTGAATATAAGGTCCATAATTACCAAGTTCTTCATTTTCATTAAGAACACCTTCATCTATAGCTATACCATAATTATTTAAATCATTAATAATTCCACTAACACCGTCTTCTATTTCTCTTTTTTTATCAGTATCTTCAATCCTCAAAAAGAAAACACCTTCTGTTTGTTTAGCCATTTTACTAGCTATAAAAGCAGCATATAAAGCTCCCATATGAACATATCCTGTAGGACTTGGAGCATAACGTGTTACAATAGCTCCTTCTTTTAAATTTCTTTTAGGATAAATATCTTTATAATCTTCAATTGTTTTAGTTATCGCTGGTAATAATAAATTAGCATATTCTTCATTTGTCATAATAATCTCCTTAATCTATTTTATTGATTAAAACACATTGTCTATTGTCTATTTTACCTAAAGAAAAATCCTTGGTACTTTCTTCAAACAATCTTTCTAATCTAACAACCCTATTATAATTAAAAGGGTTAGATAAAATAATTTTTACCAAAACTATTATATCATATTTTGTTAAAATATAACAATTAAACCTTTGTTTTTCATAATAAAAACTTACAAACATTAAATTTGTAAGTTATCTTTTTTTATAAAGTAAATAACATCTTAACGAACTAATTGTTGCTATCTAATTATATATAAATACTCCCTTTTAGGAGTTAAACTTCAATTTGGAGGGCCTAGTCGGATTTGAACCAACGATCAGGGAGTTGCAGTCCCACGCCTTACCACTTGGCTATAGACCCGTTAACATAATTAATTATAACAAATCATTTGTATTAATGCAATACCTTTATTATAATATTATGTTATTTTAAATTATTTATTAAACAAATTATATTTAATTAAATAGTTTGATATTTCAACAATTTTTTTAGCTTTACTTTCTTTATCTTTTAAATAAATATCATCAACTTCGTTAAAAACTTTATAGTCACTTGTTTGATTATTATAATACACACTATTGGTCACCCAATTACCATTAGGAAAAACAACCATATTATCTTTAATACTAAATATATCATTTCCTAAAGCATATTTGCTTTTAAAGCCGAACATATTACCTAAAGTCGGTAAAATATCAATCGTTCCCATTACTTGACTAACTTTTTCTTTTATTTGATTATCTTTAGTCCAAATAATAAAAGGAACTCTACTTATTTCTTCATATTTATAAAAATTAATTTCTTCATAGTTTAAATCTTTTTTATCTAAAATAGAATTAGTATTAATATTATAATTTAAGTAACGATCATATTCCTTAGTTTTTAATTTAGAATCATGATCTCCATAAATAATAATAACAGTGTTATCTAATAAAGAAGCTTCATCTAATTGTTTAATTAAATCTCCTATTGCAGCATCAGCATAATGAACCATTTTTAAATAACGACCTATCTTAGTATTTTCAACATAAGGATAAACTTTACCATCTTGTTTAATACTAACATCAAACTTATTTATTTCATCATTACCATTAAAAGGGGTATGATTACTTAACATAATTAAAGTACCATAAAAGTTATCAACCTTCATATCTTTTATTTTAGCAACTGATTGTTTAAAGAAAGATTTATCAGAAAGGCCTAAACCTAATTTATCTGATAAGTCATAATCATTATAACAATAGAAATGATCATAGCCCATACTTTGATACATTTTATCCCTGTTCCAAAAATTACATACATTAGCATGCATACTGAAAGTATAATAATTTTGTTGTTTTAATATTTTAGGAATGCTTTCATAATTATTATTTTCAAAATTAACAAAAACAGTTCCGGTTCCAATTGGTAAAAGGGAATTATTTAAAGTGAATTCGGTATCACTGCTTGTTCCAACACTTTCTTGAGAATAATAATTATCAAAATATATTCCTTCATTAGCTATTTTGCTTAAATTAGGCATTAATTTATTACCATTAAGTTCTTTATCAACAAACATTGTTTGAATACTTTCCGCATGAACGAATAAAAGATTTTTACCTTTAAAAATATTAGTATATTTATTAGAAGTTGCTTCTTTTTTAGTTTTATAATATTCATTAACTTCTTTAAGAGCTTTATTTTTACCACAATCTTTACACAAACTTCTACTTAAAGTATACATTATATCTTTTATTTGATAAGTATAAACGCCAAAGTTATTAACAGTATATTCTTTATTCCAATCATTTCTAAGACGATATAAATCATTACTATTACAACTTAAAATTAATAAAATTAATAAGGTAAAACAAACTATTAAAGTATTTTTAAAATATTTCTTATTTTTATTATATTTAAACTTGCTAATAAAGAA
>JAVXGE010000061.1:0-4910 GCA_036657555.1 Bacilli bacterium | reverse complement strand
CATTTTTTTCACCAATTACATAATATCATATTTTTTTAATTTAATAAAGTTTTAATTAAAAAGAAGCTAACCTAGCTTCTAATAAGTAATAACCTTTAAATTATAAGGATTGTTCACTTTGTTTTCCTTATCTTTAGGAATAACAATACTTGTCTTATCACCGTCGGAAATGTAACGATTATTTTCTAACATTTTAAAGTTCATTTCAATATCAAAGTCGTGACCATTATTATCATAAGCTCTAATCCGTTTTAAGAAGGTTTTATCAAACTCTTTATTAAAAGGTGACTTTTCACTTTCCCAACCTACTCTTAAAGTTGATGTTGTTATATATTCAGCATTATTATAATTACCTTTTAATATTTTATTAAAGTTAAGATGGTTTTTATTATATGGTGATCCAAAGGGTAAAGCCACAATTTTAACATATTTATTAGGAATATATTTATCTAGTAGATTATATACCAAACCAATTTCACTAACGGCTTTTTCTTCATTTATTTTAGTAAAGTCAGCATGTGAATAACTATGATTACCAATGTCATAATTGTTATTTATTAACCACTTTAAAATCTTTTCATTATATTTACTCTGGTTAAACATTCCCCCATTAACAAAGAAAGTTGCTGTTACATTAAAATCAGGATATTTTTGTTTAAAACTTTCTAAAATACCAACAACACTATTAGGATCAATTATAATATTACCAGCTTCATCTAAACCATTTACCTTAATATTATTTTCTAAACCATCATCAAAGGTTAAAATAATAGGACTTAAACCTTCTTTAACATCAATTAAACCATTAACATAATCATTTAATTTAATCATACGGTAACCCTTCTTATAATAAGATTCTAAATCATTGATAAAAGCTTTTTTTGTTCTTTGGTAACCAGCCTTATCAATATTACCACCAATAAATTTACTTTCTTCATCCCGAACCCCGTGATACATCATAATCGGAATATTACCCAACTCATTTACTTTTAAAGCTTTATAATCAAGACCCAAAGAAATAGTTACAAGTAATTTCATCTTTTTTTTAATGATTGTATCTTTAGGAATACTTTGATTAATAACATAATCTTTTAAAATAGAACTGTTTATTTTTTTTATTTCTAAATCAAGCTTATTATTTAAAGCATATTGTTCAACTTCAGTAATATTTTTATTACTTAAATCAATCATTTTTTTCTTAGGAACAAACAAAAAAATAAGTAAAAAACTAAGACTAACAATAATTATAATTACGATTAAAATTAAATTTTTTTTCATAAACATCACCTATTAACAGTATACACCCAATCTTTAATTTTAAAAAGACATAAACTACTATAGGTGATAAATATGTGTCCACGATGGCCAAGAAAATATTGGTTTATTTGTTTAATCATTTGTTCAGTTATCTTTTGTTGGCAAGTTATTTTTACTTTTTTTATTTTAACACGATTCAACTTATTTATGTTATTTATTTTATGGTTATTTATTTTGTACTGTTGGTTTAGAATAATATGGTGAAATAAGTTTTTCTGTTTTATATATTAAATCAATTTCTTCACTTATTTTTTTAGTCATTTTATACTCATTTGAATTAAAATCTATTTTAGGGGGCATAGCTATTAAAATAAAAAATAGTTTTTTTTCATCTTCTTGTAAAGGATAACTTGTTTCATAATTTTTTAATATTTCTGTAAAATCATAATCTAAAGCATGCCTTTTATATAAAATATATAAATCGAAAATAGGCATACCAATTTTAGTTTTATCCCAACTTATTAAATATGCTTTTTCATTTTTAATAAAATGACTTAAATCTAAATTATTATGTAAAACAACCGAGCGTTGTTTAGTTTTATCTTTTACTAAAAGATACCATTTTTCAATTTCTTTTTTACAAAAGTTCAAGGAAGCATATATTTTATTTATATTACGAGCTAATATATATTCGCTAGGACTCATATAAACATGTGTTTCAATAATCGTTATGATATCGTTGTAATAACTTGTTAAATATTCAATATTGTTTAATAAATCTTCATATATTTTTTTATAATCATCAAAATCTATTTCTTTATAATGAGTTGTTTTATTGTGTAATAAACTTGTTAAAGTTATTAAATCCATCATTTTTTGTTCTTTTGGATAAGCTATGTCATCTACATACATAGTTATTTCATAATCATCTAACATATCATTAATAACTTTAGGATAGTAATTAAAACTTCGTGAATTTAAATATTTAAAAATTTCATTATTCCTTTTTTTTTCTTTAATTACAAAACGCCCTACTGGTGTATCAACAATGGTAGCTTTGCCACTTGTAGTATACCGATAGGGCTTTATATCATATTTTTTTAATATTTCATTAATCTTTTTCATTTATTAAAGCCGGAATAATTAATTTGTCACCTATCTTTAAATCACTTAAATCATTATATTGTTCTAATAATTCTTTAGAAATGTTATAAGTTAAAGCTATACTTTCAACCGTTTGATTTTCTTTAACAATACATACTTTATAAGTTGTATAAGTTTCATCAGCTTCATCAAAGCTAGTAAATAATGTTTTTACATCTTCTACTTCCATGCGGGGAGCCTCTAAAATAATGGGTTTACTTTCTTTTACTTGTTCTTCCAAATTATCTAAACCCACTTCAATACTGACATTTAAAATGTTATTATTAATTATTTCATAATAAAAATCATCAATAGCAATACTTAAATTATCTAATATATATTTATCGCTCATTTCAATATTTACTGGAATAGTATATTTGAATTCTTCAGTATTTATACTTATATCATTCATTTTATAACTACCACTTACGATTAAATTACCTCGTATAACTCTATTTTCTAAAACTAAATCATGGTCTAAGGCAATACTTGTAATTTCAGCAACATTACTTTTAAAGTTTAAATCCTTTTTAAAAGGTACTATTTTTTTCATAATTTCCTCCTATTTCATTAAAGTATATGAAAAAAAAAAGATATTATTCTCCTTTAAAATAAGTATTATATCTTTTGTTTTGACGAAGTAAAAAAACCTTTTCTTTTATTTTTTTATTAGTCATTTTATTAATTTTATTATTTTCCAACATTATTTTAATTCTTTTAAGTAATTCTTTTGATTGTAAGATATTTGTATTCTCTTTTATCATGGCATTTAAACTCATAAAATAATAAGAATTTAATGTATACATCGGTACGAATTCATCAATATATTCATCTTGTGTAGTTACTTCTAAACTATGAAGTAAAATATAAAAATCTAATCCTAAAGATTTTTTAATAATATTTTTATATTTAGCAAATTGTTCATTATTAAGATGCATAATAAATTTAGGATCAAAACGTTTATCAATTTCTTTAAGATAAAAGTCATCACTATTTTCTTTATGAGCATTTAAACTAATTATTAAATCATTAAATATTTCATAATACTCATGTTTTTCTTCTTTTGAATTATAAATATAATTAATTCTTAACCAGTTAATAATAGTTTGTATTTTTGAAACTTCTGGTTGTTCAAGGTTACCAGCTATTAACATTTTTAATAAATAATCTCTAAAATATATAATAAAATTAGGATCTTCTAAATAATCATTTAATAATTGTTCATTCATTAAAATAAAAGTCTTTTCATCATAAATTAATGCTTGTATTAATTTATTATAAACATAACTAGTTAAATCTATTTTTTCCATACTGACTCCTTATAAAAAGATATCCGGTAAATCATTTTCTAATAAAACATAAGTTTCTTTTTCTTTTAATTTATTCATTAAAATAAAAGCTTCTTTAACATCTTCTATTATATGTATATTATCATATTTTTCTTCCTTTAAACCGTCGTAAATAGGTTTTGTTTGTTGTTGACCAACTAAAATAACTTCATCAGCAACATGGGCTATTTGTTTACCAAAATCTTTATTTGCTTCATACTGATTACTACCCAATTCAATCATACCCGGCGTTACAACAATTTTTTTACCCGGCATTAAAGCTAATACTTCTAAAGCCATTTTCGAACCAATCGGATTAGAATTATAAGCATCATCAATAATATTTATTTCACCATACTTTTTAAGCTCTAAACGATGTTCTAAAATTTGAACCTTTTTAACGCCAAGTTGTAATTGTTCAATACTAATATTTAAATATTTTCCTAAAGCAATCCCATCTAAAATATTATAAATATTGGCCTTTCCTAATAAAACTGTTTCAAATTTATATTTTGTTTTATCACCTTTAAACATTACATTAAAAGTTGTTCCTTTATTAGTTAAAACAATATCCGTAGCTACAACATCAGCTTCAGAATCAATACCAATCCATATAATTTTACAACTATTTTTTATTTTATAACTAACCTGATAAGGATCATCCATATTTAATATCCCAACCCCATCACTTGGTAAAGATTCAATCAACTCAAATTTTCCTTTTTGAATATTTTTACGACTACCAAAGCTTTCTAAATGGGCCGTTCCAATAGTCGTTAAAATACCATATTTAGGCTTAACCAAATCACATAATTGTTTAATCTCACCCTTTTTAAAAGCTCCCATTTCCGCAATAAATAATTCCGTAAACTTATCTAAATTTTTATTAATGGTCCCAATCAAACCATAAGCCGTATTAAAATTTTTAGGCGTTGCCAAAACATTATACTTAACATTTAAAATATTAAATAAAATATTTTTACTACTCGTTTTCCCATAACTCCCCGTAATCCCAATAACATCTAAATTAGTCCCTTTTAATTTTTTTAAAGCTAATCTTTTATAATAATTATATACCCCCTTTTCAACCGGGGTATTTATAAAACAAGCTAATAAAACAATAAAATAATTAAAATAACCTAACATCCCAATAAATAAATAATTATTAAATAAACAAATTGG
>JAVXGE010000060.1:0-5283 GCA_036657555.1 Bacilli bacterium | reverse complement strand
ACGTGAAACATAGTTCTTTGTTATTCGGTTATTCAATGTTTCACGTGAAACATAGACCTCTTGTTTTGCCTTATTTTTCAACGTTTTATTGAATTGGAACTTTGTGGTTTTACTTTTTATCTGATGTTTCACGTGAAACATAGTAAATAAAAAAATATAGTTTATTCTATATTTTTTTCTTCAGTAATAATTGGTTCTTCAATTGAAGCTACATCATTGTCTTCTATTTCTTCTTTTTTAATCATAGCTACTGTACTAACTTTTTGCTCATTCTTTAAATTTATTAATTTAACGCCCTGAGCAACTCGTCCAGTTGTAGATACTTGATCAATTGGTAGCCTAATAATAATACCATTATTAGTTATAATCATTAAGTCTTCATCTTCATGAACTATTTTAAAAGAAACAATATTACCATTTTTTTCTGTTATGTTAAGAGCTTTTACACCTTTGCTTCCTCGGTGGGTAATTCTATATTGTTCAACATCAGTTCTTTTACCATAACCGTTTTCAGTTATAACTAAAACTTCTTGACCTTGTTCAGCTATTTCACATCCAACCGTTATGCCATCACCAACATCTATTCCTCTAACGCCTGATGCTGTTCTTCCCATAACACGTATTTCTTTTTCATCAAAACGAATCATTCGACCATTTGATGAAGCTATGAGAATTTCATTATCACCGTTTGTTTTTTTAACAGACATTAGTTGATCATTTTCTTTAAGTGTTATTGCTATTTTACCAGTGACACGAATATTATCAAATTCTTCTAGTTTAGTTCTTTTAATTAAACCATTTTGTGTACAAAATACAATATATTCATTGCTTTCATCAGCTTTTACTTTTAGCATGACTTTTACATTTTCATCTTTATCAATTGATAATAAATTGATTATTGGTAATCCCTTTGATTGTCTATTATAAAGTGGTATTTCATAGCCTTTTACTCGATAAACTTTACCTTTATCAGTAAAAAACATTAAATAATCATGGGTTGTCATTGTTAAAATGTTTTCAACAAAGTCTTCTTCATTAGTTGTCATACCTTTAATACCAACTCCACCACGGTTTTGGGTACGATATGATTCACTATTAATTCTTTTAATATAACCTTTGTTTGTTAAAGTTATAACAATATCTTCAACAGGAATTAATGATTCATCTTCAATATTTTCAATAGTACTCATGTCAATATAAGTACGCCGTTCATCACTATATTTATTTTTAATAACAATTAGTTCTTCTTTTATAATATCTAAAACCTTTTGTTCACTGCCTAAAATAGTTTTTAAGCGGTCAATTTCAAGAAGTAAAGCATTAAGTTCTTCTTCAATTTTACCACGTTCTAAGCCTGTTAAACGGCGAAGTTTCATTTCTAATATAGCATCAGCTTGAATATCGTCAAAATTAAATTTTGCCATTAAGTTTTCTTTAGCTATATCATCACTAGCTGAACTTTTAATTGTTCTAATTACTTCATCAATATTATCAAGTGCTATTTTATAACCTTCTAAAATATGAACTCTTTTTTCAGCTTTATCACATTCAAATTGCGTTCTTCTAATTATAACTAATTTTTGATAATCAATATATTTAGATAAAATTTCTTTTAAACCCAATATTTTTGGTTGACCTTCATCAAGCATAAGAAGAATAATACCAAAAGTTGTTTGTAGAGGTGTATGTTTATATAAATTATTCAAAACAACATTAGCATTAGCTTCTTTTTTAAGAGAAATAACTAATTTAATACCGTTTTTTAAATTCGTTTCATCATGTAAGTCACTTATACCATCAATAACTTTATCACGGACCAATTCACCAATTTTTTCTTGTAAAGCCTTCTTATTAACTTGAAATGGTAATTCCGTTATAACTAATTGATTTTTATTATTTCCCTCAATTACTTCAACCTTACTTCTTATGGTAATTGTTCCTCGACCTGTTTCATAAGCTTTTTTAATGCCACTATTCCCCAAAATAGTAGCCGCCGTTGGAAAATCTGGTCCTTTAATATATTGCATTAATTCAGGCACCGTAATGTCATTATTATCAATATAAGCAATACATCCATCAATAACTTCACCTAAATTATGTGGAGGAATATTTGTTGCCATACCAACAGCAATACCCATCGTTCCACTTACTAAAATATTAGGAAACCGACTTGGTAATACATCAGGTTCATTACTGGTACCGTCAAAACTTGGCACAAAATCAATTGTATTTTTATTAATATCACGTAATAATTCAAGTGATAATTTTGATAATCTGGCTTCCGTATAACGATATGCTGCAGCACTATCACCATCAATCGAACCAAAATTACCATGGCCATCAACTAAAACGTAACGATAACTAAAATCTTGAGCCATTCTAACCATTGCTTCATATACTGAGCTATCACCATGTGGATGATAACGACCTAAAACAGCTCCAACTGTCGTTGCACTTTTACGAAAAGGTTTATCGGGTGTTAAACCATCTTCAAACATTGTGTATAAAATACGTCTATGGACGGGTTTTAAACCATCACGTAAATCCGGTAACGCACGAGCAACAATTACACTCATTGAATATTCCAAAAATGATTGTTGCATTTCATCAACAATATTTCTTTGTTCTAATCTATCCATAATAACCTCCTAAACATCCAAATTTTCTACATAAACTGCATTATCTTGAATAAATTGCCTTCTTGGTTCGACTTCTTCACCCATTAATGTTTCAAAAACTTGATCTGCTAACATAGCATCTTCAATTTTAATTTTAATTAAAGTCCGATGTTCAATATTCATAGTTGTGTCACATAATTCATGAGCATCCATTTCTCCTAAACCTTTATTTCTACTTATTTCATATTTTATATTAGGATTTTGTTCTAAAAGAGAAGCAACATAAGTATCTCGTTCTTCATCATCTAAAACATAATGAGTTGTTTTACCATGTTTTACATTATATAAAGGTGGCTGAGCTGCATATACAAAACCGCCTTCAATAATAGGCTTAAAAAAGCGATAAAATAAAGTTAAAAGTAAAATTCTAATATGTGATCCATCGACATCGGCATCGGTCATAATAATTATTTTATGATATCTTAATTTATTAATATCAAATTCATCACCAATACCAGTACCAAAAGCTGTAATCATACTTCTTATTTCTTCATTACCTAAAATTCGATCAATACGAGCTTTTTCAACATTTAATATTTTACCCCTTAAAGGTAAAATAGCTTGTGTTTCAGGATTTCTACCACCTTTAGCTGAACCACCGGCTGAATCCCCTTCGACAATAAATATTTCAGAAACACTAGCATCTTTACTGGAACAATCAGTTAATTTGCCCCATTGATTAGTTAATTCTAAACCACCTTTACGGCGCGTTAATTCACGAGCTTTTTTAGCAGCTACTCGAGCTCGAGCCGCTGTCAAAGATTTTTCTAAAATTATTTTAGCTTCCTCAGGATTTTCTAATAAGAATCTTTCAAAACCTTCACTAAAAACATCATCAGCAATTTTTCTTACTTCACTATTTCCCAACTTGTTTTTTGTTTGACCTTCAAATTGGGGATCAGGATGTTTACAAGAAATAATCATTGTTAATCCTTCGCGAACATCATCACCCGATAAAGATTCATCAGCTTCTTTTAAAATTTTATTTTTACGAGCATAATTATTAATAATTCTAGTCAAAGCTCGCTTAACCCCATCTTCATGCGTTCCACCTTCTGGGGTATTTATATTATTTGTAAAAGAATATAAATTAGAAGTATAGCCAGAATTATATTGAAAAGCTACTTCTAAAGAAATATTATCTTGTTCCCCGATTAAATGAACAATATTTTCATGAATTGGGGTTTTATTTTTATTTAATAAAGCAACATACGCAGAAATACCACCTTCATAAACAAATTCATCTTTTTTACCATTTTCACGATCATCAATTAGAATTAATTTTAAACCTTTATTTAAAAAAGCTAATTCACGAACACGAGTTTTTAAAATATCGTAGTCAAAAACGGTTGTTTCTGTAAAAATTTCAGAATCCGGTTTAAAAGTTACCGTTGTACCAGTTCGATCTTTAGAACAAGTATCAATTATTTCTAAAGGTTTAACCGTATGTCCACCATTTTCAAACCGAATTTGATAAACATTACCTTCTTGATATACCTTTACTTCAACCCAACTACTTAAAGCATTAACAACCGATGAACCAACGCCATGTAATCCTCCAGATACTTTATATCCGCCACCACCAAATTTTCCACCAGCATGCAAAATAGTATATACTGTTTCCACCGTTGATAATCCCGTTTTGCTATTTAATCCAACAGGAATTCCACGACCGTCATCTTTGACAGTTACTGAATTATCTTTATTAATAATAATTTCAATATCGTCGCAATAACCAGCTAAAGCTTCATCTATTGAATTATCAACTATTTCCCAAACTAAATGATGTAAACCACTTGAACTAGTTGTTCCTATATACATACCTGGTCTTTTTCTTACAGCTTCCAATCCTTCCAATACTTGAATATCTGATGCATCATAATGTGTATTATTTTTTTCCATTTTCTATTCCACCTCTTCTAATTTAATAACCTGACCATCTTTAATTTTAAAGATACGTGCACTTTTAAAACTTTTTTTATTTATTTTTTTTAAATCCGTAGTTGTTATTATTGTTTGAATATCATCACCAATAAATTTAATAATATTGTTTTTCTTAATATCATCTAATTCACTAAAAACATCATCTAATAATAAAATAGGATTAGTATTTTTATACTTTTTAAAAATATCTATTTCTGAAAGTTTCATACTTAAAACTGCTAATCTTTGTTGACCTTGTGAACCATAATCTTTTAAATTTTTATTCGCTAAATAAAATTCTAATTCATCGCGATGAGGGCCAATTAAAGTTGTTCCTAACTTAATATCTTTTTTTAAACTTTCATTATATTTTTTTAATAATGTTTGTTTTAAATTATCGTTTATTTCAATATTAGGTTTATATTTTATATAAAAATTATCTAATCTAGATATTAAATAAAATATTTTTCCACAATTTTCATTTAATTTTAAAACAAATTTTTCTCGCATTTTATAAATCAAAATAGCCTTATCAATCATATAATTAGTTATTATTTGAAAATAATTATCATCTATAACTATTTTTTTATTTAATTTTTTTAAAGAATCATTTCTAATTTTTAATAATTTGTTATATTCAATCAATAATTTTAAATAATTATCTGATAATTGACTAAGTTCT
>JAVXGE010000059.1:0-5363 GCA_036657555.1 Bacilli bacterium | reverse complement strand
AAAATGTTGAAACAATAAAAAAGGCTTGCTTTTTCTTTGAAATGTTTGCTATAATATAGAAGCATGAAATTTCTATGACTTAAATTTAGTCATGGCGGAAGGAGAACTATATGAAAAAAGGAATACATCCAAATTATGTCGACACAAAAGTAACTTGCGCATGTGGTAATGCGTTTACAGTAAAATCA
Source organism: Bacilli bacterium (assembly GCA_036657555.1). GTDB lineage: Bacteria > Bacillota_I > Bacilli_A > RF39 > UBA660 > Faecisoma. The sequence goes on along the minus strand of JAVXGE010000059.1, from coordinate 5,175 downwards.
AATAATGAAGAATTACATTTAGAAGTATGTAACAAATGTCATCCATTCTTTACTGGTAAACAAGGCACAACTACTAAAACAGGCCGTGTTGATAAATTTAATCGTAAATACGGCTTTACAAAAGAAGAAAATTAATTCTTTTTTTTTTCTTTATAAAATGCTATAATTAAGTTGGAGATGATATAAATGATAATAGGAATAGCTAGTGACCATAAAGGTTTTTTATTAAAACAAAGTTTGACAAATTATTTAAAAGAAAAAGGATATAATATTATTGATTATGGAACGAATAGTCTTGATAGCGTTGATTATCCACCTTATGCTTTTAAAGTTGGCGAAGCAATTCAAAATAAAAATATTGCTTTAGGCATTTTAATTTGTGGTACCGGTATTGGTATGAGTATTGCTTGTAATAAAGTAAAAACCGTTCGGTGTGCTAAAGTAAGTAACTTAAATGAGGCTTTTTTAGCTAAAAGTCATAATAAAGCTAATGTTATAGCAATTAGTGCAGAAATTGAAAATAGTTATGAAATAATTGATAAATTTTTAGAAACACCATTTTCTAATGATGAAAGACATAATCGTCGCATTGAAATGATTGATAATTATGACAATTAAAACAATGCTTTATATTTTAGCCATTCCTTTTTCCATTTTAGCTTTAGATAGCATAAATATTCAAAATATCTTTAAAAAAAATCGTTATTTTCAAGCACGCCTTTTATTTATATTTTTAGCAATGGCTTTGTCATATTTAGTCGTTAACTTTTTATACGACTTTTTCACAGTATCACGCATAATTTAAGGACTTAAGCAGTATTTTATAATGGAGATGAAACAATTGAAAAAAATACTGCTTTTAACTTGTCTAATAATAGTAATACCTTTTTTAGTTGTAACTTTTTTTATTAAAGATGAAGAAATAAAATTTAAGTATGGTTCCAATATGCAAGTTAGGGTAAAAAGAACACAAACAAATGAAATTGTTAAAATTCCTTTTGAAGACTATGTAATTGGGGTCTTAGCCGGAGAGATGCCAACCAATTTTGAATTAGAAGCTTTAAAGGCTCAAGCCGTTGCTGCTCGTAGTTATGTAATGAAACAAATGGTCTACAATAAAGATAAAAATTATGATGTTGTTGATACAGTTATTAATCAAGTCTATTTAGATGAACCTTATTTAAAAGAAGTTTGGGGTAATAAATATACTAGTAAAATAAACAAAATAAAAACAGCTGTATTAGAAACTTACAATGAATATTTAGATTACGACGGTGAAGTTATTAATGCTATGTTCTTTTCAACTAGTGTTGGTAAAACTGAAAATAGTGAAGAAATTTTTACAAGTAGCGTTCCTTATTTAAGAAGTGTTGTTTCTAAATGGGATGAAATATCACCAGTTTATAAAGTTAATTATTCTTTTAGTTTAGAAGATTTTTATAAAAAATTAAATTTAAAATATAATGATAATTTAAATATTAAAATAATAAATACAACAAGTACAGGACGAATTAAAGAATTAAAAATAAACGACAAATTATTTAAAGCCAGTACTGTTGTAACTAGTTTAAATTTAAAAAGCAATTATTTTACTATAACTTTGAATGATAAAACGGTTTCTATTATTACTAAAGGTTATGGCCACGGAGTCGGAATGAGTCAATATGGAGCACAAGGCATGGCTTTAGATGGATATTCGTATAAAGAAATCTTAACTTATTATTATCAAGGGACATCAATTAAAAAAATTTAAAATAAAATGTATAAAATTTTCATATTAAGCCACACTTAAATTAGAGGTGAAAATGTGAAAAATAGAAGAATTAAAAAACCCGTTGTATATGCTCTTTATGCATTAGCTTTTGTAACTGTTATGGGAACTATTTATATTTTAGAAATGGTTTCATCACCAAGTCGTTTTATTGATAATGCCACTTATGTTGATGAAGTTATTTTAGACAATGAAGTACCAGTGATGAATGTCAAATCAATTATAATAAGGCCTTATTTAGGAAAAGATGTCACAATAGGACGTAATTTTTATAATTATCAGGACACTGAGGAAAACCAAAAAAATGCTTTAATTTACTACCAAGATACGTATATTCCCAATAGTGGCGTTGATTATAAAAGTAAAGACCTTTTTGATGTTGTTGCTATATTAGATGGTACAGTAACTAAAGTAACTGAAAATGCCTTGTTAGGTAAAATGGTTGAAATAACACATACTAATAATTTAGTTAGTGTTTATCAAAGTTTAGGGGAAGTAATTATTAAGGAAAATGACAAAATATTACAAGGTCAAGCTATTGGTAAAAGTGGAACAGCTAATATATCAACGGATTTAGGAAATCATTTACATTTTGAACTAATTCACAATAGTTTAAATGTTAATCCTGAAGCATACTATGATAAAAATTTAAAAGAATTATAAGAGTTGTAAAGCTCTTTTTTAGGTATAAATAAGATTTTTAATCGATATACTTAATCAAGAGGTGTTATTATGAGTAAAGACATTATTAAACGTGTTATTGATGAAGCTTATTATATGATTGATACAGGATATACTGTAAGAGATTTAGCACGAGTTTTTAATGTTAGTAAAAGTACCGTTCATAAAGATTTACATGAAAGGTTAATTGATATTAATCATAATCTATATTTAGAAACAAATAAAATTTTACAATACCATACTGATATTAGGCATATTAGGGGTGGGGAGTCAACTAAAAAAAAGTACCTTGATTTAAGTGATTAATGTTAAATAATGGCAATATATATGGTATAATAATTTAAGAAATGAGGTTGATAAAATGTTTGCAAAAGATATTGGAATTGATTTAGGGACAGCTAATATTTTAATTTATGTAAAAGGGCAAGGGATTGTCTTAAATGAACCGAGTGTAGTTGCTATTGATACAGAAACAAAAAAAGCTTTAGCAGTTGGTATGGAAGCAAGACAAATGCTTGGGAGAACTCCTGGTTCCGTTATTGCAATAAGGCCAATGAAAGATGGTGTCATTGCTGATTTTGAAATCACCGAAATTATGTTAAACCATTTTATCAGAAAAATTAACGGTAAAAGTTTTTTATCGCGGCCTCGTATTTTGATTTGTTGCCCATCAAATATTACTCAAGTTGAAAAAAATGCTATTAAAGAAGCAGCCGAAAGAACAGGTGCTAAAAAAGTTTTTATTGAAGAAGAACCTAAAGTAGCCGCCGTTGGAGCAGGTATGGATATTTCCAAACCAAGTGGGAATATGGTTATCGATATTGGCGGAGGAACAACAGATATTGCCATTTTATCATTAGGTGGTATTGTTACTTGCTCATCGATTAAAGTGGCTGGTACAGTTTTTGACAATGATATAATGAAATATATTAAAGATAAATATAAATTATTAATTGGTGATCGAACCAGTGAAGAAATAAAAATGACTATTGGAACTGTTTATGCTGGTAATAAAGATGAAAAAATGGAAGTTAGAGGTCGGGATTTAGTTACTGGATTACCACATACAATAACTGTTTGTTCTGATGAAGTGGAAGAAGCCTTAAGAGAAAGTGTTTATGAAATTGTTCATACCGCCAAAGGCGTTTTGGAACAAACACCACCTGAATTAGCGGCGGATATTATTGATAAAGGTATCGTTATAACTGGTGGTGGAGCATTAATTGATGGCTTTGATCAATTGTTAGCCCATGAATTAAAAGTTCCTGTATTTGTTGCTGAGAGTCCTCTTACTTGTGTTGTTGAAGGAACCGGTATTTTATTAGACAATTTATATTTAATTGATAAATAAAAAAAGTAAAACCCCTCTAGTTCTTTATTTAAAAGAATCAGAGAGGTTTTATTATGTTAAAAAATTTTATAGAATGGCATTAAAAATTTTCTGTTGATTTTTTGTATTGGTTTAAATAATAATCTTTTAGTTCTTTAAATCTTTCATAATGAACAACTTCTCTTTGTCTTAAAAAAGATAACGGCGCTAAAACATCGGGGTCATTAGTTAAGTCCATAAGATGTTCATATGTAACCCGGGCTCTTTGTTCTCCAGCCATGTCACTCTCTAAATCAGCACGATAATCACCAGTACTATTTATATAAGAAGAACTAAATGGAACCCCATTTGCATCAGTTGGGAAAATAGCATGATCATGCTGAGCATATAAACCAGCCAAGCCTGCATGCTTTAATTCTTCAGCTGTTGCACCCTTCATTAATTGTACCATCATTGTTGCAATCATTTCAAAATGAGCTAATTCCTCACTACCAATATCAGTTAAAAGAGCAAATCCTCGTTCGTCAGGCATTGTATATCTTTGATTTAAGTAAGTTAATGCTGCTGTCAATTCTGAATCAGGTCCACCATATTGTGCCGTCATAGCTCGTGCCATTTGTAAATCCTTTTTATTTATATTAATTGGATATTCAAGTTTTTTTTCATATTTCCACATTTTAATCCTCCTTAATTTTGCCAAGGCCATGGTTTATTTTCCCAAGCCCAAGGGTAAGTATTTAAAGCATCACTGCTTAATTGTAACGGACCATATTTGCTTTCATACAGTTTTTGTAAATCATTTTGTTGTTGTCGATACTGATTAAATAATTCAATTGTCCTTTGATCATTAGGGAAAACATCTAAATAGATATTTAAATCAGTGGTTGCAAAAGCTAAAGCATCAATATTAGTTAACATTTTAGCCTGTTCATTAAGCGGTTGAATTTGTAATGGTTTATCTATTTTATATGAATCACATAGCGATGGGAACATATTCCCTCTAATTAAACCATCATAAGGATCATAATATTTATTTTGATTATAGTTGTAATTAGCTTGTTGACTATTGTTTATAGGTAACATATTTGCTAAATAATCGTAATTTTTAGGTAAGTTAGAATAGTTATTCATCTAGTTTCCTCCTCGTCATATATTATGGCTTTGTAGGCTAATTGGTTGGGTTAAATAACTATATATGTAAAAAAAGGTGAAAAGGACTTGTAAAATAGTTTTAAATTTGTTAAAATAGTAACTGTAATTCGTTACATGGCGATATTGGTGAAGTGGTTAACACGGCAGATTGTGGTTCTGTTATGCAAGGGTTCGACTCCCTTATGTCGCCCCATTTATTAGGTAATCTAACCTTTAAGGTTATGATACATAGATAAACTGA
>JAVXGE010000058.1:0-5399 GCA_036657555.1 Bacilli bacterium | reverse complement strand
AAAAATGTTGGCTTTGAGGTTACTAAAAATAGCTTTGAAAAATTACTTAAAAAAATGTTAACAGCTTTTAGTAAAGTTAACAATCCTTTTAGTTTACATATTTTATATAAAAAATACTTTAAATTATTTAAAAAAATTAAAATAAATAAACCTTTAAATTGTCTTAAAGTTGGTATTGTTGGTGAATTATATACTTTAATGGAACCATTTAGTAATTATTATTTAGAAAAACAATTAGCTAGTTTTAACATTGAAGTTAAAAGGTTTACTAATGTTAATTATTTATTATTTACTAATAAAAAAGTTGTTAGAACATCTATGGCTAAAGCTAAAGAATACATGAAGTATAAAATGGGAGCTGATGCATCAACTAATATTTATTGGACAAAATATTTATGTTGTCATCATTATGACGGTATTATTCATATTAAATCAACTTTTTGTACACCAGAAATCGGAATAATGCCAATCATTAATTTAATTTGTTCTAAGTATAATGTTCCCTTAATTCATTTTAGTTTTGATGCTAACACAAGTGAAGTTGGTTTGAAAACAAGAATTGAAGCTTTTTACGATATGATAGAAATGAGGCGTAAAAAATGAATTGTTATTTAGGAGTTGATATTGGTAGTATATCTACTAAAGGTGTTATTATTGATGAAGATAATAATATTTTGGTTTCAGCTTATATTTGGACTTTAGGTAATCCTGTTTTAGCTTGTAAAAATTTACTTAAACAATTAAAAATACCTAATAAATATGTTGTTAAAGGAATAGGAACTACCGGTTCAGCACGAAAATTAATTGGTTTATTACTATCAGCAACTATTGTTAAAAATGAAATAATGGCTCATGCGGTTGGCACCTTATCCCTTTATCCTACAGCTAAAACCATTTTAGAAATTGGTGGTCAGGATTCTAAAATTATTTTACTTAATGATGGTATTATAACAGATTATGCAATGAATACCTTATGTGCCGCTGGAACAGGTTCTTTTTTATCTAGTCAAGCAAAAAGATTAGATATTGATATTAAAGATTTTGGAGCTTTGGCTTTAAAGAGTAATAATCCCGTTAAAATAGCCGCTCGTTGTACAGTTTTTGCCGAATCAGATTTAATTCATAAAGCTCAAGTAGGCTATAAAAAAGAAGATATTGTTGCCGGTTTATGTCGAAGTATTGTTTTAAATTATTTAAACAATGTTGCTAAAGGTAAAAAGATTTTAGAACCTGTTATTTTTCAAGGTGGGGTTAGTAAAAATGCTGGGGTTTTAAAGTATTTTAAAGAAATTCTTAAATGTGATGTAATCGTTGATAATAATAGTCATTTAATGGGAGCTATAGGTATTGCTATATTAGCTCATAAACATAGCACTAATAAAACTTATGATTTAAATATAAGTGATATTTCCTTTAAAACAATTGGTAGTGAATGTCAAGGATGCAGTAATAATTGTGAAATTTTAAAAGTTTATAAAGATAATAAATTAATTGATAGTTGGGGTAATAGGTGTGATAAGTTTATAAAAAACATTTAATTTAAAATGTTTTTTTGTTTAAAATATTTTTTTGTTTAAATAACATTAAATCATAAAATAGTTGACAATGAATAAATATTAGTGTATATATTATATAATGAATGACAAAAAATAAAGAAAAGGAATGATTATATGAATTTAGTAATAGTGGAATCACCAAGTAAAAGTAAAACAATTGAAAAATATTTAGGTAGTGACTATAAAGTCTTATCTAGTAAAGGTCATATTAGAGATTTATCAACTAAAGGTAAGTTTGGTTTAGGAGTAGATGTTGATGATAATTTCAAACCAGATTATGTAACGATAAAAGGTAAGTCAAAAATGGTGACAGAGTTAAAAAAAGAAGTTAAACAAGCTGATCATGTTTATCTAGCAACCGATCCTGACCGCGAAGGAGAAGCAATTAGTTGGCATTTATTTGATGCTTTAGGTTTAAAAGAAGATAATTATCAAAGAATTGTTTTTAATGAAATAACTAAAACAGCTATTTTAAATAGTTTTAAAAGTGCTAGAAAAATTGATCAAAATTTAGTAAATAGTCAGGAAACTAGAAGAATTTTAGATAGAATTATTGGTTTTAGATTAAGTAAATTAATGCAAGCAAAAACTGATGGGACTTCAGCGGGTAGAGTACAAAGTGTTGCTTTAAAATTAATTGTTGATAAGGAAAGAGAAATAGAAAAATTTAATCCGGAAGAATATTGGACAATTAAAGGTATTTTTAAAGATTTTGAAGCAGAGTTATTTAATTACAATCATAAAGATATTAAAATAAATAATGAGTTTGAGGCTAAAGAAATAGAAAGTAAATTAACTAAATCTTTTAAAATTGAAAGTGTTGATAAAAAAAATAAAAATAAAAAATCAAATCCACCTTTTATAACAAGTACTTTACAAAGAGATGCTTCTAACAAATTGGGTTTTAATGCTAAGAAAACAATGTCTTTAGCTCAAAAATTATATGAAGGTATTGAATTGGATAAAGAAACTGTGGGATTAATTACTTATATGCGTACGGATTCAATTAGATTAGCTGATGAGTTTATTAAATCCGCCTATGGTTTTATTAAAGGTAAATATGGTGAGGAATATATTGGTTATGTTAAGGTAAGTAAGAAAACGGAAAATGTTCAAGATGCTCATGAAGCTATTAGGCCAACTAGTATTAACAGAACGCCAAGTGAAATAAAACCATATTTAACTAATGATGAATATAAATTATATAAGATGATTTATTTTAGAGCTTTAGCTTCTTTAATGAAGGATGCTATAACGGATAATACAACTGTTATTTTAGATAATAATAATTATCAATTTAAGGCAACTGGTCAAATTATTGTGTTTGATGGTTATTTAAAAGTATATAGTGATTATGAAGAAACAACAGAAAGTGTTTTACCGCCATTTGATACTTATAATTCAAATGTAATTGTTGCTAATGATATAACTAAAGATCAACATTTTACTAAGCCACCAGCAAGATATACAGAAGCCAAATTAATAAAAGAAATGGAAGAATTAGGAATTGGTCGACCTAGTACTTATGCTAGTACAATGGAAACGCTTAAGAATCGTAATTATGTTAATATTGTTGAGAAAAGATTTATTCCGACGGAAATAGGTATTGAAATTACTGATAAATTACAAGTTTGTTTTAGTCATATAATTAATGTTGAATATACGGCTAATATGGAAAATGATTTAGATAAAATAGCTGAAGGAAAAGCAGTTTGGAATAATGTTTTAAAAGATTTTTATGAACAATTTGAACCATCTGTAAAAGAAGCTTTTGATTCATTACCTAAAAAAGAAGTTGAACAAACAGGTGAAGATTGTCCATTATGTAGTCATCCTTTAGTTATTCGTAAAGGAAAATATGGAGCATTTACAGCTTGTAGTAATTTTCCAACTTGTAAATATATTAAACAAGATCCTAAAGATATAAAAGAAATTATTAATTGTCCTAATTGTGATGGTAAAATAGTAGAGAAGAAAACTAAAAAAGGTAAGGTGTTCTTTGGTTGTAATAATTATCCAAAGTGTAAAACGGCTTTTTGGGATATGCCTTTAGAAGAAAAATGTCCGAAATGTAATAGTTTATTAGTTATTAAAAATAAAAAAGTTAAATGTAGTAGTTGTGATTATATTAAGGAATAAAAAGGATTGACATAAATTAATATTTAGTATATACTTAAAATGAAGTAGTAATGATTACTACTTTAGAAGGTGATTCATGAAATATTCAAAACAACGAGAAGTGATTTTACAAGTTGTAAAGGAAAGTATGGTTCATCCAACTGCTGAAATGGTTTATATAGAAGCTAGAAAAATATTACCCAATATTAGTTTAGGAACTGTTTATCGAAATTTAAATAGTTTACATGAAAAGGGTTATATTAAGCATATTGTTATGCCTAATGATTCTAGTCGCTATGATAGAACATTAAATGATCATTATCATATGTATTGTGAAGGATGTAATAAGGTATTTGATATATCTTATGATCTTTTAAAACATATTGATAATATTGTAAGTGATGAAACAGGTTACAAAGTGTTATCTCACAATCTTGTTTTTACAGGTTTATGTCATGAATGCTTAGAAAAGGAAGGAAGATAGAAATGGAATTAAAAGGAAGTAAAACAGAACAAAATTTAATGGCAGCTTTTGCTGGAGAAAGCCAAGCAAGAAATAAGTATACTTATTATGCTTCAAAAGCTAAAAAAGATGGTTATGAACAAATTGGTGAAATCTTTGAAGAAACAGCAGGTAATGAAAAAGAACATGCTAAATTATGGTTTAAAGAATTACATGATGGAGAAGTACCAAGTACAATTGAAAACTTAAAAGATGCTGCTAATGGTGAAAACTATGAATGGACTGATATGTATGCTTCGTTTGCTAAAGATGCTGAAGAAGAAGGATTTACTAAAATAGCTTTCTTATTTGCTAATGTAGCTAAAATAGAAAAAGAGCATGAAAATAGATATCGTACATTAATTGAAAATATTAATAAAGATGAAGTTTTTGCTCGACAAGAAGAAAAATTATGGGTATGTCGTAATTGTGGACATATTCATTATGGAAATGAAGCTCCTGAAGTTTGTCCAGTATGTGCTCATCCAAAAAGTTATTTTGAATTAAAAAAAGAAAATTATTAGGACTGTAGTTAGTCCTTTTTTTATTGGCAATTTAGGTTATGGTAGTAAAATATAGGATTTTATGGTATACTTAAAGCGGTGATAAAAATGGATATTAAAATAAGAGAAGCTTTAGAAAAAGAAACAATAAGACAACAAAATAATATTGAACTTATTGCAAGTGAAAATTATGTGTCAAAAGCTGTTTTAGAACTACAAGGTAGTATTTTTACTAATAAATATGCTGAAGGATATTCTGGTAAAAGATATTATGGTGGTTGTTGTAATGTGGATACTGTTGAAGATTTAGCCATTTCATATGTAACTAAATTATTTAATTGTAAATATGCTAATGTTCAACCACATTGTGGTTCTAGTGCTAATATGGCTGTATATAAAGCATTATTAAATGTTGGCGATAAAGTTATGGGAATGAATTTAAGTCAAGGTGGCCATTTAACTCATGGACATCCTATTAATTTTAGTGGTTTAGAATATAATATTATTAGTTATAATGTTAATAAAGATACTGAAGAAATTGATTATGATGAATTAGAAGAAATTGCTTTAAAAGAAAAACCTAAAATGATTATTGCTGGAGCTAGTGCTTATTCAAAAATTATTGATTTTAAGCGTTTCAGAGAAATAGCTGATAAAGTAGGAGCTTATTTAATGGTAGATATGGCTCATATTGCGGGGTTAGTAGCGACTAATTTACAT
>JAVXGE010000057.1:3194-5709 GCA_036657555.1 Bacilli bacterium | reverse complement strand
AAAAAATAAACTAGCTCTTGATAGCTTTAGTTATCAAGAAGCGTATTATTAAAAAGGAAAATAATTAAATAATATTAAATTAAAATAAGTTATATTCCTTAGATTAATAATCTTAAAATAAACATTAAGTTTAAAATGTTAGCAAAAAATTTGGAAAGTACTTAACAAAAAGCGGATTAATTTCGTTTTTTTTATATAAAAAAATAGGAATAAATCCTATTTAATTTCAATTTGTTTAGTTAATGTATTATGATATTCATTATAAACAATATTATAAGTTATTGTATATGATTCAATAATACTTGTATCAATACTACTTAAATCTGTAAATAATTTTTTATCGGAATTACGCATAATTGAATAAGTAATAGTAGCTTTATTAGTAATATCGATGGTACTATTTTCAAAAACAATAACTGGTTTTGTAGGTTCTTTAAATGGAGTACCGATATTTAATTTGATGATACTATCACCATTAATTTCACAACTATAAATAGCTTTAGTTGGTATTTTATCAATTGTAAATTCTGTACCTTTACTTGCGTTAGCTTTAAAGATAGAGTAACTTGTTTTAACAACGAAAGTTGTTGTTGCATCTATTTTATGAACTAATTTGTTATCAATAGTACTAGATATTAAAGTTAATTTACCAGAACTATCTTTTGTATAAATATCATATACAACATTACCAATATTAGCATTGTTATAAGTGTTACGATCATTTAAGAAATTAGTACGGTAAGTTTCATTGCTAAACATTGGACTATATAATTGTGATAAATAATCTTTATCAATAAATTTAGGTGTTTTAATTTTATCCCAATTTAATGTATGGGTTTTATCATCATAGTTTAAGTTGCTTACATCTGCTAATTGTGAATATCTTTCGGATTTTTCTGTTGGTTCAAAACCTTTTTTAAAATAAGCATATGTTTTTTCACTTGCTGGGGTAAATTCGCTAGGTAGTAAAGCTTCTGGAAAGTTTTTTTCGACTTCTACTTTAACGACACTGTTTGGTTGATCCCAATTAGATTTTTTAGTATAAGCACTTTTAGCAATAGCTTGGAAAATATATTTTTGAGCAACGGATGATGATGATAGATAATTTTTTTTATCTATTTTATCATAGCCATACCATACGGTAATGGCATAATCTTCATTGTAACTAGCTATCCATTTATCGCTAATTGCATTCCAAGGTAATTCGTTGGCAACGATGGTAGCGTTGTCATAGTTAGTTGTTCCTGTTTTACCACAGTAATTAACACCATTAATATAAACACCAATAGCTGAAGAAGATGTATCTTCTAATACTTTAGTAATCATATAAGCGGTTTGGTCACTCATAGCTTTTCTAGTTATTGGTTTAACTTCAAAACTTTCACCATCACTATATTCTATTTTTGTAAAGCTATGTGGTTCAATATAATAACCGTTGTTTGAAAAGGCTGCATAGGCGGCAGCTAAGGTAAGAGGAGATTCTCCGTTATAGCCACCAATAGAATGAGCTTCATGGATCATTCCATTACTTATTTCGGGTGATAAACCTAAGCCTGTTGCAAAGTTTTTTGAATTACTATTTTTAATTTTTTGAAAAGCTTTTAAAGCGGGAACATTTCGTGATTCTTTTAAGGCATCATGTAAAGTCATAAAACCGAAAAAACGATTATCCCAGTTATTCATTTTGTTACCATCAGAATAAGTATAAGGTTCATCGACAAACCCTGTATAAGTTGACCAATTGTTATATTCAATACCGGGACCATAGTCGTATAAGGGTTTAGCTGTTGATCCGATTTGTCTTTTAATCATAGTCGCATAATTCTGACCATTAGCAACTTTTCGATTACGACCAGCTCCAACAGCTGTTACACCACCGGTTTTAACATCTAAAATAACAGAACCAGCTTGAACAGCATCATTAACCCATTTGTATGATTTACCATCCATAATATCATTCATATTGTCTTGCATTGCTTTATCAAAGGTTGTATATATTTTCATTGAACCTTCATAAGGATCTTTTTTGGTTCGACTAATAACTTCGGCAACTACCGTATCAATTAATCCTTGATTTAAAGCATCGGCTTTATCTTCAATTAATAATTTATCAACACTTAATAAAGAAGCTATTTCAAATTCTTCTTGATTAATGTACCCATGTCGTAACATTAATGATAGAACAGTTTTTCTTCTTTCTTCACATTCTTTAGGATGTAAATAGGGACTATAACCATTTGGTGATTGAAATAACCCAGCAATCATAGCTGATTCAGCAACATTTAATTCACTAGCATTTTTACCGAAATAAGATAAACTAGCTTGTTGTACACCTTTAATATTACCGCCTAAGTTGTTGTAATTTAAATAAAATTCTAATATTTCTTCTTTAGTATAACGAGTTTCTATTTTAAAGACAGACATATAAATATCGGTAAATTTACGAACAATGCCTTTAAGGCCTTCGTCTTCAGTTGAAGTTTGTGTTTGTTTGGATACTTGCATGGTAATAGTT
>JAVXGE010000057.1:0-3184 GCA_036657555.1 Bacilli bacterium | reverse complement strand
CGCCACCACCTTTACCTAGTAATTGATTAACGGATGCTTTAAAAAAACGAGGTAAATCAACGCCACTATGTTGAAAGTAACGAGAATCTTCAGTAGCAATAACGGCATCAATTAATGATTGAGATAATTGATCGTATGAGATAACTTGTCTTATTTCTGTACCTAATTTAGTTATTTCACTACCATCTTTATAATAAAGAATGGAAGCTTCTTTATTAATTAATTTATTAGGATCGAAAGATGGGGAACTACTAATAATATAAATACCGAAACTAACACCGGCAATTAAAAAGAAAATAACACAGGTAAAACCAACAATTAAAATGGTTTTAACAACATCTTTACCTTGTTTCTTTTTTCCTTTAGGTTTTGATACGACAAAATAAATAGCATCTAGTAATAAGATAATTAGAAAAGTTTTAACAAAGCCAATTGTAAAACTACCTACTAATAAAGCTATTAAACTTATTAAAGTTATAATAACAGTTTTTTTATTTTTTTTAAGTGTATTAATTAATTTTTTCATTTTTTCTCTCCTTTAAAATGTCAACAATTTTTAAATAATCTAAATTTGGTAAATAACCATCTTTAATCAAAAAACCTTCTTGTTTAAAATAAGCAATGGGTATTGATTTTCTGGTATTGTTATTTATGAATTTAATTAATTTGTTGGTAGGTAATAAATAGGTTTCATTGATTATAACAAATCTAACAATGATAAAACTAAGGCCTCCATTATTTATTATTTTTTCTAAATGGTTAATTTGATGCTGATGAATATTTGCTAAAGGAAAATATTCTTTCCTTGTTTCTTTTGCTTCAAAATCAACATACGATCCTTTATAAAGACCGTTATAATCAGTTGTAGATGGAACAATATAATGAGCTTTTGTAATGACAACGTCTTTTTTAGAATGATAACTGACTTCATTTACGGTAATAGGCGTTGGTTTTTTATAAATAACGGCTATATCATTGTTTAAATAATAAGTATTAGTTTGGTTTAATTGACTTTCTAAAGTCATACCACGATTAGAAGTACTAATTTTATTATTGTAAACTTTATTTGAACCATTTGGATATTTCATTATATCACCATTAACATTATACTATAAAATAGTTAAACTTTCTATAAAAATTTTTATTTTGTAATTAAAAGGTTCTAATTTTGACAAGTTTTGTCGAATGACAAGTATTAATATTCTATATGTGGTTTAATGATATTGGGTGATATATGAACGATCATATTGAAGGAATATTTAATTCTATGTTAGAGGATATTAAGTTTATTAAATTATCGACATACTTTCGATCAGTTAAAAGATAATTTGGTTGACAAGATGTCCTTTTTTGTTATATAATCTAATTGGGTGAGAATATGTATCAAGAAAGAATTATGCTTACAGTTAAAGATATTTTTGACAAGGATTTTAAACTCGATACAAGAGGTTATCGTCCACAAGAAGTTGATAAATTTCTAGATTTAGTTATGCGTGATTATGAAGAATTCATGGCTATTAATAGAGAATTAGGTAATGAATTAAAAGAATTAACAGAAGATAATTTAAGATTAAAACAAGAAATCAGAACTTTAAAAATGAAATTAGATGTTTTTAAAGAAAATGCTGATAGTGAAACAGGAACCAATAGCGTTGATGTTTTAAAAAGATTATCTAATTTAGAAAAGATCATATACGGCAAAGAATAATACTTGACAAACGCTGCATTTATGTAGAGGAAAGTCCATGCTTGCACTACCTGAGATGGTAGTAATGATTGTGTATCGGGAAAAAATAACCGATAGTAGTTTTTAACTAACGGCGTTGAAATAACCTGTAATGGTTAAAATAGACATAAAGTGCCACAGTGACGATATTTTTTGGAAACAAAAAAGTGAAACGCGGTAAACCCCACAAGCAAGAAACCCAAATTATGGTAGGGGAGTTTAAAACAAGGAATTTAACTTGTTTTAGAACCGAATTTATTCGGTAGATAGATGTTTGTCGCTCTATTTTAGAGTACAGAACATGGCTTATAAGTATTATTTTTTTTATTTATGATAGAAGGTGAATGATGAAAGATATCGGTGAAAAATTAAAAGAAGCTCGAAAAAGTATCGGTGTTTCTATTGAAGAAGCTGCTGAAGATTTAAAATTAAGACCTAGTCAAATAACAAATATTGAAGAAGGTAACATTGAAGCTTTTCAAGATATTTTATATTTGAAATATTTTATTAGGGATTATGCTAAATATTTAGGTCTTGATAAAGAAGAAATGGTCGATGAATTTAATGAGTACTTATTCGATTATACTTCAAAGCTTTCATTAGAAGATATTAAAAAAGAGTCAATTAGTAAAAAAGAAGATAGTCATAAAATTAGATCACCATATACAATTGAAAGAAAAAATGAAAAAACTTTACAATATGTTACTTATGTAGCTATTGCTATTCTTATATGTATAATTGGTTATTTAGTTTATACAATAGCTACTGGTGATAAAAAAGAAGTTGATAATAGTATTGTTTATATAGGAGGTCATTATGAATCTACCAAATAAATTAACAATGGCAAGAATTATTTTAACGATATTTATTGTTGCTATTTTAATATTTCCATTTGATGCTATTGGTATTCCAAGTATGAAACTATTTATAAATGAGGTAATTGTTGTTGATATTAAATATTTTATAGCAGGTATTTTATTTATTATAGCTTCCTTTACTGATTTCTTGGATGGTTATATTGCTCGTAAATATAATTTAATAACAGATTTAGGTAAAATGTTAGATGCTATAGCTGATAAGTTTTTAGTTAATTCTGTTTTAATCATTTTAGCGGCCCAAGGACTTATACATCCAATTATTCCTGTTATTGTTATAACAAGAGATACAATTGTTAATGCTATTAAAATGATTGTTGGAAGTAAAAAAGAAGTCGTAGCAGCTATTAAATCGGGTAAATTTAAAACAGCTTTTTTAATGATTGGTATAACTTTAACATTATTTAATAATTTACCATTTGAATTAATTAATATTAAAGTATCAGATGTTTTACTTATTATAGCCACAACTTTATCTATTTTCTCGGGTATTCAATATTATCAGATGAATAAAAAAATAATTTTAGAATAGTCTTTAAATAGACTATTTTTTTAAATTTGACAAATCAAATTAATTGTGTTA
>JAVXGE010000056.1:0-5713 GCA_036657555.1 Bacilli bacterium | reverse complement strand
TTTTAATTTATGAAATACTGAATGATTGGTATAATTAAACGTTTAGAAAATCTTGATCTTTTTTAAAATAATTATTTTAAGCAATCGCATCACCAATACTATTATAAATAAAATAATAGAAGAAAAACTGCAAAAAAACTGCAAAAAGTTTATTACAAAACAATCTTTTTAAATAAATATTAAAAAAAGCACTATTTATAGTACTTACATATATTTTTTAATTTACAGTTACAACATTGTGGATTATTAGCTTTACAATAATATCTTCCAAATAATACTAATTGATGATGTAATTGATTTAATTTATTTTTAGGAAAAAAATTATTCAAATCTTTCTCAATTACTAAAACATCAGATGATGTACTTATACCTAGACGTTTACTAACTCTTTTAACATGCGTATCAACGGCTATACATTCTTCATTATATAGATTACTCAAAACAACATTGGTTGTTTTTCTTCCTACACCGTTTAAGCTTTCTAAAAATTCTCTATTATTTATAACAACACCATTAGTTTCTTCTAATAATTTTTTAGCTATGGCTATAATATTTAAGGCTTTCTTATTAAAAGTACCGATTGGTCTTATAATATCAATCAGATCATTTAATTTTGCTTTTGATAAGGCTTCTAAACTAGGATATTGTTTAAATAAAATATTGGTTACCATATTAACACGTTTATCCGTTGTTTGAGCACTTAACATAACTGCAATTAATAATTCATAATCTTTTGTATAATTTAATTCACATTGTGCGTTAGGTAGTATTTCATCTAAATAATCAATTATTTGATTCATTTAACCAATCATAATCAAATAATTTCTTATCTGGTTGTTTGTTTTTAAAATTCTTTCTTCGTTCGATTATATCTTTTTCTGAGGTAATACCATCTTTATGCCAATTACGAATTATTTTATCTATATATTTTAAATTAGATACTCCGTTGTAAACTGCTTCTTTTAAAGCTAACAAAATTAAAGTGTCTGTAAATTCTTCTTGCCAATCATTAATTATTTCATAATCAATAGGTGATAAAGTTCGACCAAACTCTTTTTCAAAAACATCATATATATTGGTTTTTTCTTCTTTAAATTTATCATTAATAATAATAAAACCTAATTTATGATATAAAGGTTCTAAATTAACATGTTCTTCACGAACTTTTTTATTAATAATATCAATTTTAACAAGATCTTTTTCACTTAAAGAATTAATGGTTTCCATTATATTTTCTAATGATGCATTTAAATCATTAGCTATTTGTTTAGGATTAAAACTAGTATCTGTATTTAATAAATAGATAATTACTATTAATTCAAAATCGGTTATTTTTAAATTTTTATAATTATTTAATAAAAGATAAGGAACCATAAAAGGTTTACTTTGAAGTAAACTAATCACTTTGCCTAACATTAATATCACTTCCCTATATTATATTCGCGACACTTTTCATTTAATTCTTCAATCAATTCATCACCTTGCTCAAAATCGACTGTTTTAGCCCCGCTAGCCATTGCATGACCACCACCGTTAAAATGGGTGGCTGTATCATTAATAACCGGTCCACGGGACCTTATTTGACATTTAATGAAGTTATTAGCTGTATCTTCTGTTAAAAAAATTAAAACTTTAATTTCATCAATATAACCAAAGTTTTCAATTAAATTACCCGGTGTTGAAGCATCAACATTATATTCTTTTAAAATTTGATCATCTAATTTTATATAACCTAAACCATCATCAGTTATATTTAAATTTAAAGCTATATATCCCGAAAATTTAATATCATTATAACTTTTAATATACATTTGCTCATAAAGATTCGTAAAATCTAAGCCTGTTTTATCTATTAATTTACTAATTAAAGAGAATGTTTTAGCTGTTGTGTAGCTGTATAAAAATCTATTTGTATCAGCCACAACCCCAACAAATAATTTTTCAGCTATTTCTTTATTTATTTTTAATTTTGTTTTTAAAGCTAATTCAATAATCATTTGACTAGCACTGCATGCAGTTGCATCCATCCATTCAATATTACAAAAACTTTCAATGAAAGGATGATGATCAATTTTTATTGTATAATTAAAATTATCTGGATTAATGCCATCAACTCTTTTTTTATCTGGTGTATCTGTAATGATTAATAAACAATTAGTTAAATCATCTGGTGCTTTATCTAACACCCCTAAATACTTAAATCTAGCAGTTTGTTTCCCAACGACAAAAACATTTTTATTTGGAAAAGTATTTAAAATTAATTCTTTTAAACCGATTGAACTAGCTAAAGCATCAGGATCAGCCCCAACATGTCTTGCTATAACAATATTATCATATTGTTTTATTTTTTTATATATTTTTTTATAAACCATACTTTCACGCTTTCTATTGCTAGTTTCATTATAATACATTTATATTTAAAAGTCTACAAAAAAGCTATCATTGATAGCTTAAAAAATTATATGTATCTCTTGCAATCATTACTTCTTCATCAGTTGGAATAACATAACAAGGAATTGTCGAATCTTTAGAACTAATTAATTTAAATTCACCTCTTATGTTGTTAGCTTCATTATCTAATTTAATACCTAATACTTTTAAACCATCAATAATTTGTTGACGGGTAGTAATAGAATTTTCACCGATACCACCTGCAAAACAAATAGCATCAACGCCACCTAAAACAACATAATATTTAGCAATATATTCAATACATCTTTTAACAAACATTTTTTGAGCTAAGATACATCTTTCATTTCCTTGTTTAATACCATCTTCAACATCTCTTGAATCACTACTAACCCCAGTTATACCTAAATAACCACTTTTTTTAGTTAATTCATTAACAACTTCATCTAAAGTTAAATTAGCTTTAGAAACAATATAAGGTAATATATTAGCATCAATATCACCACTTCTTGTACCCATTATTAAACCAGCATTAGGTGAAAAACCCATACTAGTATCATAACACAAACCTTCTTTAATAGCACTTATAGAACCACCATTACCTAAATGACAAGTAATTAAATTAGGTTTTTCTTTATGAAGTTCTTTTTTAAGAGTCTGTGTTAAATAATCATGACTAATTCCATGAAAACCATATCTTCTAACCCCATAATCTGTATACCAACTATAAGGGTGTGCATATAAGAAAGATTCCATTGGCATCGTTTGATGAAAAGCAGTATCAAACACAGCAACACTAGTAACTTTTAATTCCTTATTAAACGCTTCAATACCCATTAAATTAGCTGGGTTATGTAAAGGAGCTAATGACGCTAAATCACTAATTGTTTTAATAACATCTTCATCAATAATAACCGATTTAGCATATTTATCGCCACCATGAACAACACGATGACCAACACCTTTAATCTCATCTAAATTATTAACTACCTTATTATCTAACAATTCATTAATTAATATTTTAACAGCATCATTATGATCTTTTAAAATAGCTTCTTTTTTTATTTTTGTACCATTTACTTTAATTGTATATAAACTATCATCCATTCCAATTCTTTCAAATACACCCGAAATTAAAACTTTTTCTTCAGGCATTTCATACATTTGAAATTTAAGTGATGAACTTCCAGCATTAACTGATAATATTTTCATTCTTTTCCTCCTAAATTATATTCAAAAACATCACAATTTTTAATGGTTATTTCACCCATAATACCATCTTCAGGTATTCCTTTAAAATAATAATATAAAACTCTTATAATGCCACTATGCGTAACAATAACAATAGTTTTATCTTGATATTTTACTTTTAATTTTTTTATTAAAGCAGCAACCCTATTATATAGGGTTGTTATACTTTCAGCTTTTTTATATTGTATATTTTTATTATAGTTCCAATATTCTTCAAAATTAATTAATTTTTTATTCATTCCTGTAAATTCACCATGATCACGACCTAATAAATTATCGTCATAAATAATTTTAATTTTATTATTACTAATCATTTGAGAAGTTTGTTTACAACGATCTAAAGGTGAAGAAATAATTAAATCTATCTTTTTATCCGAAAAATATTTACGAAGTTCTAAAGCTTGTTTTAAACCATTTTCAGTTAGTGAACTATTAATTCGACCAACTAAGCAATCATTAGCATTTTCTAAAGTTTCACCATGTCTAACAACATATAATTTCATTATTTATTCCATTCTACTATATTACAGAAAACATCACTATTTGGTTTACCAATCCAAAAATTATTTAATATAAATGACAATAAAATTGGTAACAACAATAATAAGGCTGCCGCTATAATACGAGTTAAAAATCTTTTACCGGCCGCTTTTAATTCTTTATCAGCATCACCAGCAACAACAGCCCTTACAAAATCTAACATACCTAAAGCTATTGCTAAAATAGGACCAGCTATCTTAATAACATTTAAAACAAATAAAAGCATTTCCTTTAAATCATTTGACATAAATCCACAACCAGAACTATAATCATTAATAATACCATCATCTGTTAATTGATTATAAAATTTATCAAAATTTATACATTCATCCATTCGTTCGCTTAAAGTATTAACATGTTTATCTTTATAATAAGAGCTAAAGAAATTATTACAATAATTAAATACTTCTCTTATTTCAGATTCTACATTATATTCTAATTCGTCATTGCATTTATTTATATCACCACTACTACACCATTTAGTAGTACAATTCCTATTTAAAATAGGATTTTTAATTGAAAGACCTTTATTACTTGCTAGTTTTTCTAAATCAGGTTTTAATTGACAAATATAGTCAGAAAATGTGTTTCCTAAAATAATATCTGTCACTTTGCCAATTTCATCAGCCGAAGCTCCTTTATCTAAATCAACACAATATTGGCCATTTAAACTAAAATCACATTGTTTAGAATTAGGCTTATTATTACAAAAATAACACAATTTATTAGGACATTGTCCACCATTAGCTTCTTTTATATCGTTAAGGGTTGGTTTTAAATTAACACTATATTTATCTATATCAAAATTAAAGTTAGCATTATCAAAATTTAAAGTTACTTTACCATGACTAGGAATTGTATATGAACAAACTTTATTATCTTGATTATCTGAAACTTTATTAGTCGTTGAAAAAGATTTATCTTTTACATTTGTTATTATTTTATACCCTTTATCACTATTTGAATTATTAGGAATAGAATATTGATATGTTTCGGATTTTTGAATTGTTTTAGACCCTGTATAATAAATAGCATCATAGCAAGCATAAGTTCCATCATCTTTAATTAAACCATCTTTGTTAAAAGAAGAAAATTCTGCAGAATCTTTAGGATTACTAGCAATATATTTAGTTGTATATTGCCCATTAATTAATGAAACATAAATTGTCCCATGGCTATAGCCATCACCTTTATCTTCATAATAACATTGAGCTATTTGATTACTAGTTTCAATATATGACGTATATTTATTTGTACTATTTTTAATAAAGAAATTCGTAATTTCAGCTTCGGTATTAAAAATATTTTCAACACCACCTGAGCCTACAGCAATCATTATTGGACATTTATCAACAGTTTTAGTCATACTTTGTTTAGAAATTGGATCTGTAAATGTACAGGTTTTAGCTTCAATCTCAAATAAACCAATTGTCAAAACAAAGAAGAAAAAGAAACTGTAACATATCTTTTTCATTTTATTCACTCCTTAATTTTTATTTTTCATATGTGGGAA
>JAVXGE010000055.1:0-5811 GCA_036657555.1 Bacilli bacterium | reverse complement strand
GCACCATTGACGTTTCTATTCTAACTTTTGTTAGAATATTAAATATATTGAGTCAATTAAAAATGATTGGCTCTTTTTGTAAAAATTAATAAGTATATATATATTTTTATGGCTTTTTTTGATATAATATACACAGGTGATAACTATGTTAAAAAATAAATTAAATATAATAAATTCTAGTGAACTTGCTAATGCTGAAGAAAAAATGACAAAAAAAAGAGCGTTAGAATTATTTGATAAAAAGCTTCTAGATAATCTTCAAGCTGGTACTTTTGAATCATTAAAATTTATTCATAATTATTTGTTTGAAGAAATTTATGATTTTGCTGGTTCAATTAGAAATGAAAATATAGCTAAGGGTAATTTTAGATTTACACCTGTAACCTATTTAGATACATCTATTAAAAATATTGAAAAAATGCCTCAAAAGACATTCGATCAAATTATTGAAAAATATGTTGAAATGAATGTTGCTCATCCATTTAGAGAAGGAAATGGTAGAAGTACAAGAATATGGTTAGATATAATATTAAAAAAAGAACTAAAAAAAGTAATTGATTGGAATAAAATAGAAAAAGAAGACTATTTGTTAGCAATGGAACGAAGTCCAATAAAAGATATAGAAATAAAAACTCTTATAAAAAATGCACTTACTGATAAAATTGATGATAGAGGAGTTTATATGAAAGGCATTGATAATAGTTATTATTATGAAGGATATAATTCATATATAATTGATGAAATATAAAAGATATAATTAATGTTTAATATTTATAAAATTTCGAGAGTAATAAATTACTAACTAGAATGAAATAGTTAGTTTTTTTGTGAAATTACTCCAACAATTATTAATAGTAATTATGATGTTAACAACAATTTTCTTCAAGTGGGGAAAATAGTGAATACAGACTTAGCAATAAGGCAAATTAAAAAAACTAACTAGGAATAGTTAATTTATTTAATAATGGTTTTAACTGATTATCATATATCCACTTATTAGAATATCTAATTCGAGCTAGAGTTTTAGCTTTAATAACTGGATTTTTTTCCATATTACTAATTATATTTTGAGCATGATCAAGATAATACATTTCTTCAGAAGGATGATATGTTTCATAAGTATCAAAGTCAAAATTACGAGCTGGCCATCGCATAAAATGGGCATTAATATTTAAACCAATTTCTTTTAAAGCGGGAACAGCCTCATTTAAAACAATATAGTTACCCTGGCTTGCAGCTTCAATAATAGTTAAACCAAAAGATTCAGAATAAGATGGACAAATATATAAATTACTTAAAGCAAATAATTTAAAAACGGTTTCTCTAGTTATACCATTTTCAAACCCACATTCAGATGTAAAAATAATATCTTTTTCATTTAGACCATTTTTAAGACCAACATCTTTAATTATATATTTATAAGTATCACTTGGAATATCCGAACTAGGAAAATCACAAAAAATTATTGATATACTTTTATTACAATATTTTTTTATATAACTAGCAAACTGAGCAATAACATGAAATCTTTTAGCCATAGTTAAACGAGCTGGATAAACAATTAGAATATCACTTTTAGTAAAATCAAGATGTTTTGAAATTTCTAATAATTCTTTATTAGCATTTTGTAAAATATCAATACTGTTATTTATACAATAACAGTTTTTAATATCGGTATTATATTGTTTAGCTATAGCTTCTAAACCACATTCGGTAGGATAGACAAAAGTAGTGTCAGGCATATCTTTATATAAACAATCAAAGGGATAAGGAGCTTTGATATGCTTAACTGGCGCTGAATGGGTAAAGGCTATAAATTTAACGTTAGGTAAAGACTTTTTAGCTTCGCGTATCGCCACATTATGTAGTAAATGTGTACCTTGGTATAATATATCATGCATAATACAAATATCAACATCTTTTAAATATTTTATATAATCTTCAGCAATTAATTTAGCTTGATGAAAGAATTTATCATCTATTTTATCATCTATTTTAGTATAATTTTTCCAATGAAACATTTCTCCATTTTCACTATTTACTATTTTTATCCATTCAATTCTTTCATCGGCATAAATACCTGTTCTTTCAATATCTTGACAATGTTCCGATACCAACATTTTCACTTTAATATTATCATTTAAAAGCATTTTAAGTTGTTCTAAGACAACATTTACTAAGGAATAAGTCGTAGATAAACCATTAAACATTGTTAAAATAGCTATTTTCATAGTTTCAACTCCTATACATATATTATTCAAATTCATATTATATGATAACAAGCAGATTTTTAAATTAAGAAAGGAGAAATCAAAATGGCTTTAAATTTTTATACAATGAATGATGAAAACATTTTTGTATTTAATAATCATACACAAACAAATGCTTCAGCAACCGGTTCAGTTTGGGTTGGTGGGAATGCTTTATATAATAATTATAGTGTTGGTGCAGACTTACCATTACAAACACAAAATTTTTATTTTGCATTACGAGTAACTAAAGATATGAATATTACTGGAGGAACTAATTTTACTCAAAATAGTGGTCGTGAACAAGCAACTAGTACTTTAACTAAATATACAATGACTAATTCAAATGGTGTACCTAATCAACCTTTATTGTATCAATTTGGTTCTTATTCTTTAGAAGCAATGATTAGTTATTTACAATGTTCATCAATTGCTTGGGCTAATTATGAATCGCTACCAACAACACAATCTATTAATGGAACTACTTTAACTCTAAACGGAACTGATCCCAATATAAATACTTTTTTAATAGATGGTAGTAATGTTAATAATTCAGGATTAAATATTAGTAATATCACTAGTGTAAATATTGTAGCTCCAAATAATTCGACAATAGTTATTAGTGTTTATGGTAATAATATTACTTTAAATAACTTTACAACTTTATTTAATGGCATCCCAATTACAAAAGCAGTTGCAGCTTACGTCTTATGGAATTTTCCAGATGCAACTAATGTTTTAATTAATTCAGATATTTATGGTTCTTTTTTAGCACCTTATGCTACCGTTAATACCAATCCTAAAAAAGTTTATGGAACTATTTTAGTTAATAATCTTAATGGTTCATTAAACGCTGTTAATAATATTTTTAAAGGATCATTACCAGAAATTTATAATCCATCTACAGCCGGTTCATGTATTAGTTTTACAACAACAACCACAACAACCACAACAACCACAACAACGACTACAACGACAACAACTGATGTCCCAAGCCCTAGAACAAAAGCTGTATCCGATATAATTGCATCAGTTGCTTTAGAACAAACTGCTTTAGCTCATATTTTAAACGCCGAAGGTGAAAAAATACAAAAAACATTGACAATATCAAAAACTAATAAAGAATTACTAGCTGTTAATAAATCAGTTCAAACAATGGTTAATTCAATTACAAGATTAGAAACAGTCTTACAAGGCAAATTAGAATTATTTAATAGTTGCCTTTGTAATAATACAATAAAATTAGTTAAAAAATAATTAAAATTTAAAATTAACTTTGATTTTATCATAAAATGTTGTATAATGATAAAGCACATTTGTCATGATTGTATATATGATAAAGCAATGAGTAGTACTTTTTTTAGGACTACTCTTTTTATGTTAAGAAAGGATATACAAACGTGAAAAAAGAATATTTCCAATGGTGTGATGATGTATGCAGTAAGAATTTTAAACGGGATTATATTAAAGAATTAATTAAAGATTTAACTTTTTTAAAACAAAATTATAATTTATCGGAAGAAGATCTAAGTAATTGCAATGATTTTTTAACGATATTAGATAAATTAATTGAAAAAGATTTAACTTGTTTAACAAAAACAATTGTCAATAAAATTAATTTGTATTTATCTTTATTTGAAAAAATAATAGCTAAAATATGGCAAGAAAGTATTGATACTACTCATAACTTTAGCTTATTAGTTCATAGCTTTTCTAGTAATGATTTCTTAAAGCCTAATTACATTAGTGATTATAAAAATAATAGTCACATATCTTGTTCATATGTAACCCATGAACATTTTTCTTTGTATAATGAAAATACTAGCGGGATTATAATTGGCGGGGATTTTAATATAATAGCTGCCAGTAGTACTGATGCAATGACTTTTGTTGATGAAACTATTAATTTTAAAACAATAGCTATAAATAAAAGACGATTTATAGCTTGTTGGGAACCAGTCACATCTTTAAAAACACCTACAGCAATTATTAAAGAAAATATTTCATATAAAAGTTATAAACAAAAAGAGTGTAATTATAATGAAATAATAATTGATCCTATTGATACTTATGCAAAAGCCTTATTTTGCTTAGAAAATAGTGATAATATAAAATTATTAAAACAGTTATCTTTAGAACTTCAAAAACCTTTATATATTTTTAGCCAAGATATAAAGAAATTAACAATTTTAAATTAATTATGCTATAATATTCAAGGAGAGGTGCAAGGAAGATGAAAGTAATAAATATAGATTATATTAGTCCTAAAATAAAACCTTTTCTTTTACAATCAAAATGTTTAGTTTTAAGTAATTTTTATCGTGATACACAATATTTTAAAATGACCGATGAAGATATTAGCTATAATTATACAACATTAATTCCTCCTAATGAACCATTTGATTTACTAAGTATTATTAAAAATAAAAAGCTATTTTCTGCTTATGTTGTTATTGGTTCTTTAGCTTTTCAATTATCTAAAACAGAATATTTAAAAGAAATAAACCGCTTAAATATTATTAAAGAAAATAAAGACTATTTAAACACACAAGCAATATTATTTGAAAAAACAATAACCGCTTTTAATAGTAATAGTTTTAATACTAGTACAATTGATAAAATAATAATGTTAAAATATTTACATGACTGTTTTTATAATGATGACTTTAATAAAAAGTATTATGAGTATTATTTAAGAACTAATTTAGATTATAAACAACACTTAAAGACAATTAATTTTACAGAACAAGTTGATAAAAAACACATAAAAAGTCTTTAGAATCTTTAAAGATTTTTTTTGACAAATAAAAAATATAATGTTATAATGAGATAACCTTGGAGGTTGAAAATATGAAGGTCAACTCGGTTAATTTAGTTATTAGTGCGGTTAGAAGAAGTCAATATCCAACCGACGAAAAACCAGAGTTTTTATTGGTAGGTAGGTCTAATGTTGGAAAAAGCAGTTTTATTAATGCAATTATTAATCGTAAAAACTATGCTCGAACATCAGCAACCCCTGGCAAAACACAAACAATTAATTTTTATTTAGTTAATGAAAAATTTTATTTAGTCGATGCCCCTGGTTATGGCTATGCTAAAGTTAGTAAAGTTAAACAAAAAAAGTTTGGGTTAATGATGGAAGATTATTTAACAAATCGAACTAATTTAAAACAAGTTTTTATGTTAGTTGATTTTCGTCACAAGTTAAGTAATGATGATATTACAATGTATAATTTTTTGAAATATTATAAATTACCCGTAACAATTGTCGCAACAAAAACAGACAAAATAGGCATTACAAAACAACAACAACAACGTAATCTTTTATTAGAAGATTTAGATTTAGTTATTGGTGATGATTTTGTTATGTTTTCTAATGTAACTAAGATTGGTAAAGATGAAATAGTTCAAAAGATTGAAAGAACGATATAAAGTTATCTCAAATTGCAAATCTTTTCATACAATAGTTTAGGTGATTATATGAAAATGAGTATGAAAGATGATAAAATAGTTATTTATTTAAACAATACATCTAAAATAGATTTTAAAGATAATAAAAAGT
>JAVXGE010000054.1:0-5859 GCA_036657555.1 Bacilli bacterium | reverse complement strand
ATTGAAAATATATGATAATATTATTAATAATTTAAAAAACAATAAAGTTAATGAGTATAGTGCTTTAAATGAAGTTGTTTTTAAGATAAAAGCGAATGAAAAAACAATTAAAAATGTAAGAATAAATTAATTTTTATTCTTTTTTTTTAATTTTGTGATATAATTATATTATGCTATTGGAGGAAATATTTATGAAGTTAAATGTTAAAAGAATTTTATTAGTTGTTATTCCTGTTGTTATTATATTGGGTGTTATTTTATATTTTGTTTTTAATAAACCAGAGGAAATTATTGTAAATAAGGATAAACCAAAAGAAGAAGTTAAAAAATTAAAAATAGTTGATCTTGATTCAAATTCAAGGCCGGTTGCTGTTATGATAAATAATCATCATGAAGCTTGGCCACATGCTGGATTACAGGATGCTTATTTGGTTTATGAAATGATTGTTGAAGGTGGTATTACAAGAATGCTAGCGGTATTTAAAGATGCTAATACAGCTAAGATTGGTTCTGTAAGAAGTTCAAGACATTATTTTCTTGATTATGCTTTAGAAAATGATGCTATTTATACTCATTTTGGTTGGAGTCCACAAGCTCAACAAGATATACCTGATTTAGGAATTAATAATATTAATGGTTTATTTGATGCTGGTTTTTGGCGCGATACATCTTTAGATAAAGCAACGGAACATACTGCTTTTACAAGTATGCCTAAATTACAAGAAACAATTAAAAATAAAGGTTATCGTAATACTAGTAATAAAGATTTATTATTAAATTATAGTGTTCCTGAAATTAATTTAGAAAATATAGAAGGTTCTAAAAAAGCTGATAATATTAAAATTGTTTATTCGAACTATCAAACTTCAACTTATCAATATGACAGTACTAATAAAGTATATAAAAGAAGTATGAGTGGTGTTGAACATGTAGATAGCATTACCGGTAAACAATATACAGTTAAAAATATTATTACATACAAAGTTAAAAATAATGGAATGGATAGTTATGGGCGACAAGAACTATCTAATATTGGGAGTGGCGAAGGTTACTATATATCTAATGGTTATGCTGTTCCAATTAAATGGTCTAAAAGTTCTCGGGAAGCTCAAACGGTTTATACATATAATGATGGTAAAGAGATTACTGTAAATGATGGGAATACATTTATTCAAATTCAACCCATTGGTCAAAATTTAGAAATCACTAGTAATTAGTTATTATCATTTTAGACATAAAGTGATATAATGTATTAGTGTGAAGGTGGAAAAAAATGCAGATTGATAAACTTGATAAAGAGTACTTAAATATTGTTAAAGATATTATATATGATGAAGATTTTTTAAAGTTACAAAAGTGTAGTCATCATGGTATTAGCCGATATGATCATTCGGTTAAAGTATCATATGCAGCTTATAAATATGCGTTAAAGCATCATTTTGATTACGACCAAGTAGCTATTGGTGGTTTATTACATGATTTTTTTATAACTGATAATCTTAATTTATTTGGTAAATTAAAATCAACTTTTAATCATCCGAAAAAAGCAAAAGATAATGCTTTAAATAAATATGATCTTACAGCTAAAGAAACGGATATTATTATTAGTCATATGTTTCCTATTAATTTAAGGTTACCAAAATATAAAGAAAGTTGGTTAGTTAGTTTGTATGATAAAAAGGTTGGAATAATGGAATTTGGTAATAAATTTAAATATCAAATTCAATATTCTTCTAATTTAATTTTATTATTAATATTAAATTTTGTTAAATAGATTGTTAAAAACAATCTATTTTATTAATAATGTGGTAAAATATAATTATGTCTTCGTAGTTTAGTTGGATAAAACAAACCCCTCCTAAGGGTTAGAGCGGTGGTTCGAGCCCACTCGGAGACACCATTTGATAATTTAACTATAATTAATAGTTTTAAAGGAGTATATATGAGAATAGGAATTGATATTGATGGTGTTCTAACAGATATCGGACAGTGGCAATTAGATTATGGAACTAAATATAATTTTGATATTAATAAACACCAAAAAATTAATATTAACAGCTATGAACCGATGAAAATTTTCAACTGGAATACAGTGGAGGAAAAAGGTTTTTGGTTGCAGTACAACGATTTATATTGCCAAAAAGAGCCTATTCGTCCTTTTGCAGCTTCAATCATTAATAAACTTAAGCAAGAAAATAATGAAATATATATAATAACAGCTAGATTAGAGTGTTTTGAAGGTAAAGATAAAATAAAAAACAAAAAATTTATATTAAAATGGCTTAAAAAAAATAAAGTTAAATATGATAAAATTATTTTTTCTAGTAATGAGAAATTAGAAATATGTATTAAAAATGATATTGCCTTGATGATAGAAGATAGTCCTTATAATATTAATAATATTTCTAAAAAAATACCAGTTATTTGCTATGATACTTTTTATAACAAGGAATGTGATAATAAAAATATTACAAGATGTTATAGTTGGTATGATATTTACGACAAAATAAAGAATGATTAATCGTTCTTTTATTATGTAAGAATTTAACGATATATAATAAAATTATGGTATAATATAATAATGAATAGAGGGATAATATGGCATATATAGAATTTCAAAATGTTTCTAAAATTTATAAAACTGGTGAGGTTGAAGTTAAAGCTTTAAATAATACTAATTTTGAAATTAATCAAGGTGAATTAGTTGTTATTTTAGGGCCATCAGGAGCTGGTAAAACAACAGCTTTAAATATATTGGGTGGAATGGATAATGTTACAAGTGGTAAGGTAATTATAGCTAATAAAGATATAACTAAATATAAAAGACATAAATTAATTACTTATCGTCGTAATGATATTGGTTTTGTTTTTCAATTTTATAATTTAATTCAAAATCTAACAGCTTTAGAGAATGTTGAATTAGCTACGGAAATATGCAAAAAAACATTAAATGTTAAAGAAGTTTTGGTTTCGGTCGGGTTAGAAGATCGTCTTAATAATTTTCCATCTCAATTATCAGGTGGTGAGCAACAAAGAGTTGCAATAGCTCGAGCAATAGCTAAAAATCCTAAAATTTTATTAGCTGATGAACCAACTGGAGCTTTAGATTATGTAACAGGTAAACAAATTTTAAAATTATTGCAAGATACAGGTAAAAGTAAAAAAATGACTATTATTATTATTACTCATAATGCAGCTATTGCTCCAATGGCTGATAAAATAATTAAATTCAAAAATGGAACGGTTGATGAAATAATAATCAATAAAACCAAAACACCGATTGAAAGGATTGAATGGTAATGAAAACTTTATTGAAAGAATGTTTAATTTCAATCAAAAAAAGTTTTAAAAGATTTTTATCGATTCTTTTAATTATTTTGCTTGGGGTTGGTTTTTTTGCAGGTATCAAGGCAACATCACCGGATATGCAAAAAACTTTAGATAAATACTATCATGATAGTAATTTTTATGATATATTTTTATCTTCAACTTGGGGTATTACGGATAGTGATATAGCTTATTTAAAAGAAAAAGGTTATGATGCTAAGGGTAGTTATAGTTTTGATACTATTATAAAATCGCAAACAGAAGAAGCTGTTAAAATACATTCTTATGATTCAAATAATGAAGTTAATAAATTGGAACTTGTTGATGGTATTTATCCAACTAATGATTCACAATGTGTTGTTGAAGAAACTTTAAATCATAAAATAGGTGATAAATTAATAGTTGAAAATGATTTATTAAAAAATAAAGAATTAACAATTGTTGGAATTGTTAAAAGTCCTATATATATATCTAAAGATAGAGGAACAACAACCTTATTATCTGGTAAAATAAATTATTATCTTTATGTTCCCATTACTAATTTTAATAGTAAATATTATACAGAAGTTAGTCTTAAAACAGATAAAGAAAATAGTGTTTTTAGTAAAAAATATGAAGATAATATAACTAAATCGAAAAATGATTTAGAAATTATTACGACAATTTTAAGTGATAAACGTTATAATGAAACAATTGCTCAATTAAATGAGGCTAAGCAAGATACATCTAAAATAGAAAAGCCACAGTGGTATATTTTAGATATAAATTCTAATATAGGTTTTTATCAGTATGATCAAGACATAACTAGAATAGCTTCTATAGCAAAAGTCTTTCCTTTAGTTTTTTTCATTGTCGCTATTTTAATTTGTTTAACTTCAATGACAAGAATGGTTGAGGAGGAAAGGAGTCAATTAGGGACATTAAAATCTTTAGGTTATAGTTCTTTTTCTATAATGTTTAAATATATTTTTTATGCTTTATTTGCGACTATTATTGGTTCAATAATAGGTGTTACAATTGGGTTTCAGATAATACCACGGCTTATTTTTAATATGTATTCAATGATGTATAGTGTTAATGAATTGATAGTTGGTTTTAATTTTAAATATGCGTTAATTGGTTCAATAATAGCTATTTTATGTACTTTATTAGCGACCATTATTGCTTGTTTTAAAGAATTAAAAGAAGTACCGGCTAGTTTAATGCGGCCTAAAGCTCCTAAAAATGGTAAAAGAGTTTTATTAGAACGAGTTTCTTTTATTTGGAAACATCTTTCTTTTATTAAAAAAGTTACTATTAGAAATGTCTTTCGTTACAAGAAAAGATTTTTGATGACAATTGTTGGTATAGCTGGGTGTACGGGTTTAATTATAGCTGGATTTGGTTTAAAAGATTGTATAATGGGAATGGTTCCTAATCAATATGATGATGTTTTTTCTTATCAAGTTGAAGTATCATTAAAGGATGATTTAACTTTAGAAACTAAAGATAATGCTATTAATATGTTAAAAGAAAATGCGGATATTTATGATTTATTACTTGTTCATAAAGAAGCTGTTAAATTAAATAATACTAATCAAGATGTTATTTTAATTGTTCCTTTTGGTGAAATGGATAATTTTATTAAGCTTCAAAATAGAAAAAGTCATAAACAATTTGTTTTAAATGATGAAGTAATTGTTTCGGAAAAGTTAACTAAATTATTAGATTTAAAACTGAATGATACTTTAACTTTTAAAGGACAAGAAGATTATTATTTTAAAATAGGGGGAATTACAGAAAATTATTTATTCCACTATATTTATATGAGTAAAGAGCAATATAAAAAAGATGATTATAATACCGTTTTCTTAAAAACAGCAGCTATGACTAAAGAAGAAGAAAAAGTTTTTGCTAGTACACTAAAGGAAAATACCGCGGTATCATCTTTTACCTTTACTTCAACAATTCGTGAAGTATTTGATTCGAGTATGGCTAATTTTGGCTCGGTATCTTTAGTTTTAATTATATCAGCTGGATTATTAGCTTTTGTTGTTTTATATAATTTAGCAAGTGTTAATATAAGTGAAAGAAAAAGGGAACTAGCTTCTATTAAAGTATTAGGTTTTTATGATAAAGAAGTATATAAATATGTAAATAGAGAAACCGTTATTTTAACTATTTTAGGTATAATTGTTGGTTTATTTTTAGGTAAATTTCTGACTATTTATATTCTTAAAACTTGTGAATTAGATATGTTAATGTTTAATTCAATAATATCTTATAAAAGTTATCTTTTAGCTGCCCTTATTACTTTAGTTTTTACTTTTTTAGTTAATATAACAACTTATATTGCTTTAAAAAAGATTGATATGATTGAAGCTTTAAAAAGTGTTGAATAGTTAATAATTATGTTATAATCAATAAGGAGGAATTTATGAAAAATATACAACTTACGGTTTTAGAAAATGATGAATTACTAAATTTTTTATATGATAATGTTAAAGATTATAGTAAGAAAAATATAAAAGCTTTTTTAGTTCATGAACAAGT
>JAVXGE010000053.1:0-5938 GCA_036657555.1 Bacilli bacterium | reverse complement strand
CTTTTTGTTATTCGGATTTTCAAAAGTAGAATTATAATTTTTATTTGCTTTTATGTATGGATATAATTTACAAACTAAATCATCATATTTGTTCCCACTAAGAATATTACCATCCATAATAACACCTTTTTTAGGAACTTTAGAAATTACATATTTAAGAGCTACATCTGGATTAAAATATATTGGATTGGGATCTCTAAGGGTTGCTTTATCCGTAGTAGATTCATAAACAAACATTTTTGACAATTCTTCTTTTTTTATTTCGAACGTTGTAAATTGTCCATCAATTGAAATATGAAAAAAAATATCTTCATCTTTTTTAACAACAGCACAACTTTCACCAGTACCATTAACTTTATGACAAATTTTTTCATCACCATTTGAGTAACTTCTAAAATAGAAATCAACTTTATCAACTTGTCCTTCTCGAAAATAACTTATAGAATATTCTTTCAATATTTTATTTTCTTTAATATTAGTAGAAAAAGATGACTCGATTAATGAATATGCTGCCGGCAAATCACCAGCTGTATAAAAAGTCGAATCTGATAATGGTGCTTTTTTAGTATAGATATTAGGACAACTAGCATTATTAACATCAAAATTAGAAATAAAGCCATCATACAATTCATCTGACATATAATATGTCATCTTCCCCGAATTGGTTTTTAATTTAATCTCGGTTTGCATAGCTTCAGTTAAATCATTACCATAAAAGAAAAGACTTTTACCATTAATTAAAAAGTTTAAATCGGTTTTAAGGCCTTCATCAATCATATAATTTAAACCATTATATTTACACTTTGAAGCTCCACTTTCAAAATCATAATTTTGAAGAATATATTCGTTTTTACTAACAGTTGGTTTATCTGCAAAGGCCGTTAATTTATTCTTTCCTACGTTCATTTTGAATACAATGTATGGTTTACAACTTGATCCATTTAAAATATCTGATACTTTCCAATTGTTTTCATAACCTTGGTCTTCAATAAAACCATCACTTTTACTATATGGTTTAGTCAAATAAGCGACATTTTCTTTATCAGATATAACAACTGCCATTGTTATTTTCTCATCATCTGTTTTATAATAACATACTTTATTGTCAGCTTTTACACTATTACAAAATAGCATTGTCGCAATGAAAAAAAGGCTATATAATATTTTTTTCATAATTACTCCTTAGTTTTTATTTTTCATATGTGGGAATAAAATAACTTCTCTAATATTTTCACTATTAGTTATTAACATTACTAATCTATCAATTCCCATACCCATACCACCAGCTGGAGGCATACCATATTCTAAGGCTTCAACATAGTCAAGATCCATATCATTAGCTTCTTCATTACCTAATTCTTTTTCTTTTAATTGATTTTCAAATCTTTCATATTGATCAATTGGATCATTTAATTCCGTAAAAGCATTGGCATATTCACTACCACAAATAAATAATTCAAATCTTTGTGTAAATCTTGGATCTTTTGGATCCTTTTTAGCT
This sequence comes from Bacilli bacterium, assembly GCA_036657555.1. Classification (GTDB taxonomy): domain Bacteria; phylum Bacillota_I; class Bacilli_A; order RF39; family UBA660; genus Faecisoma. The sequence goes on along the minus strand of JAVXGE010000053.1, from coordinate 4,437 downwards.
AGTGGGCTAATTTCAACAGGATGTCCAAAAACAAAAGTTGGTTCAATAATTGTTTCTTCAACATATTTTTCATAAAAAGCATTGATAATATGGCCATATTCAAAATGATCTTCTATTTCAACATTATGATCGATAGCTATTTTTTTAGCTTCGTCTAAAGTCATATGATCAAAGAAATTAATACCAGTTTGTTCGTTAATTAAGTCAACCATGTGAGCTCTTTTAAAGCCAGGTGCTAATGAAAGGTTATGACCTTTCCATAAAACATCATAAGTTCCTAATACATCTTTAGCAACATAAGCAATAATACCTTCGGTAATATCCATCATACCTTCTAAATCACTAAAAGCTTTATATAATTCAATTGTTGTGAATTCTGGATTATGATTCCTATCCATACCTTCATTACGGAAAATACGGCCTATTTCATAAACAGCATCCATTCCCCCAACTAATAATCTCTTAAGTGGTAATTCGGTAGCTATTCTAAGATAGAAAGGCATATCTAAAGCATTGTGATGAGTAATAAATGGTCGTGCTGCTGCCCCACCTAAAATTGGTTGTAAAACTGGAGTATCTACTTCAACATAACCTAAATCATCTAAATAACGTTGAATCGAACGAATAATTTTAGGACGCATAAAAGCTACCCTTCTTGCTTCATCATTCATAATTAAATCAACATATCTTCTTCTGAATCTTTCTTCAACATCATTTAAACCATGAAATTTTTCAGGTAGTGGTCTTAAAGCTTTTACTAAATGTGTATATTTTAAAGCTTTAACCGATAATTCTCCCATATTAGTTCTCATAACAGTACCTTCGATACCAATAATATCACCAATATCAGCTTTATCATATAATTCGTATTGTTCTTCACCAACATTATCTAATTTAATATAAATTTGTATTTGTCCGAATTTATCTTGAATATTCATAAATCCAGCTTTACCTTTACCTCTTTTAGCCATAATACGACCAGCTATAATAACTGGAATATCAACTTCATGTAATTCATCTTTTGTCATATCAACATATTTTTCTTTAATTTCCTTTGAATTAGAAGTCACATCAAAACGATGCCCAAATGGATCAATCCCCTTTGCTTCTAAATCTTTTAATTTGCCACGTCTAACTAATTCTTGTTCACTAAATTCTCTCATTTTATCTCCTCTATTCTTGTTTTAGTTAAAATATCTGCTATTCCTTGGTGTTGTTTACTATATAATACCATAAAACCGCTTACAATTACTACTATAATTTGTAAAAAAGCGAAAATGTTTATTAAAATGAAGTAAATATTACTAGATACAAAGAATAAAATAATAAACATTAAAAACATATAACCCGTTCCATTCATAATAATACTTCTTTTAATTAAATCATCCATGTTTAATTTATTAGAACTTGTTATTCTTATTTTCATTAATTTACATCCTAAAGTTTGACCTTTATTTAATAAAGGAATAATTACAAAAGAAATAATTAATAAAATGGTTAATAATATATTAATGCCTATTTGGCTTTTATCAATATTATGTATTATATTTATGTAGTTAACTTTATATTCATTAAATTCTATTTTATTTTCAATATAATTTTCATTTAAATTACCTAGTTCATGTTCATATTTATTTTGAGGTAATAATGATTTTAAAGACATAATAATAATTAGAATTAAAACGGTATCAATAATATAAGCTAATAATCTTTTAGTACTTAGTTTCATTTTCCAACCTCGTTTTTTAAATTTGTTAATAATGTTAAAAATTCTTCTTTTGTTTTTGTTTGCATAAACTGCGTTTTATAACTAGTACTATTAGGTATTCCTTTTAAGTACCAAGCGGTATGGGTGCGCATTTCTAATAAAGCTAAATGCTCATCTTTAAATTCTAATAAATAATCTAAATGTTTTTTAATCATTTTAATTTTGTCTAAAGTGGTTATTTCTTTAGTATTTTGATGATTTAAATAATCAACACATTCTTTTAATAACCATGGATTACCTAAGGTGGCACGGCCAATCATTACGGCATCACATTTTGTTTCGTTAAGCATCCTTAATGCATCATATTTAGTTTTAATATCACCATTACCAATGACTGGTATTTTTACATTTTCTTTAACTTGTTTAATAATATCCCAATTAGCTTTGCCCGTATATCCTTGAGCTCTCGTTCGTGGATGAATAGTTATGGCACTAGCTCCTGCTTTTTCAATTACTTTAGCAATATCTACGGCATTGTTACTATCCCAACCACTTCTTATTTTAACGGTTACAGGTATTTTAACAGCCCCCACAACACTAGCCACAATGTCATATACTTTATCTAAATCTTTCAACAAGGCACTGCCAGCTTGGGCTTTAATTGATACTTTAGGAACTGGGCAACCCATATTAATATCTATAATATCAGGTTTCATTGTTTTTTCAATATATTTAGCCGCATAAACAAACGATTGTTTATCGCTACCAAATATTTGTTGTGCGATAGGTCTTTCACTATCTTTCATATATAACATATCAATTGTTTTTTTATTTTTATAATAAATAGCTTTATCACTAACCATTTCACAAACAATTAAACCTGTCCCCATATCCTTAGCGATTCTTCTAAAAGCACTATTAGAAACACCAGCCATGGGCGCTAAAACTATCTGATTATCTATTTCAACATTACCTATCTTCCACAATTAGTACATCTCCTGTCATTTCTTTAGGTGGTTTTATATTTAATAATTTTAACAAAGTTGGAGCAATATCAGCTAATTTACCATCTTTTAATTGATAATTTCTATTAATTAAAAAAGGTACTTTATTCATTGTATGACTAGTTATTACTTGTTTATCTTTTAACATTTCTTCACAATTACCATGATCAGCCGTTATAACTAATAAACCATTTAAACTATTAACTTTATGATATATTTTACCAATACAATCATCTAATACTTCAACCGCTTCAATTGTTTTATCTAATACTCCGGTATGACCAACCATATCACCATTGGCAAAATTTAAAATAATAACATCATAATTATTCATTTCTTTTAATAAAATATTAGTTATTTTATAAGCACTCATCTGTGGTTCTAAATCATAGGTAGTTACTTTAGGTGAAGGAACTAAAATACGTTTACAATTTTTTAATTTTAATTCTTTACCGCCGTCAAAAAAATAAGTAACATGGGCATATTTTTCTGTTTCGGCAATTCGTAATTGTTTTAAATTATTTTTAGCAATCCATTGTCCAAAAGTATTTTTAATATTTATTAAATTATAAGCTGATTTATATACAACTTCATCAGATACAGGCATTAATGTAACTAATTTAATATCAACAACCCGTTTTCGTTTAAAACCTTTAAAACTTTTATTACTTAAAGCACTACCAAGTTCCCTTAAACGATCTGGTCGAAAATTGAAAAAGATAATACCATCTTTATCAGTAACAATTCCCTTTTCATTTATAATACCCGGTTTTATAAATTCATCAGTTATTTTATTTTTATAATTTATATTTATAGCTTCTTTAATATTTGTATATTTATTATTATTAGTACCTGTTATAACATCATATACTTCTTCAATACGATCATATCGATTATCTCTATCCATAGCATAATATCGACCGCTAACACTTACTATTTGTCCGATTCCTTTTAAATTTTCTTCTATCTTACTTATATATTCTAAGCTACTATTTGCTAAAGTATCTCGTCCATCTGTAAAGACATGAAAACATATTTCAATCTTTTTTAATTTACACATTTTAATTAAAGCTAATATATGTCCCATACTACTGTGGACACCACCATCACTTACTAAGCCCATTAAGTGTAACTTCGAATGATTTTTTTTTATATTTTTTATTAAATTTAAAATAATTTTATTATTGTAAAAATTATTATTATTTATATCTTCATTTATTCTTTGAATATTTTGAGAAATGATTCTTCCTGAACCAATATTTGTATGTCCAACTTCACTATTACCCATTTGTTTTATAGGTAAACCAACTTCTAAACCACTAGCTTCTAATTTACAACTACTATATGTTTTAAATAAATAATCTAAATTAGGTGTTTTAGCTAATTTGTAAGCATTACCTTCTATCTTATTACTTAATCCAAGCCCGTCTAAAATGCACAATAACAATTTCATTCTTATCACCTATTTATATTATACCTTATTTTAGACTATTTTAAAAGAAAAACTGGCCAATAACCAGTTAGAATTATGTTAAAATATTATTTAAAATTTCTTATAAGATATTTTTTAATTTCTATTGAATCATTATTTAATTCATTGCTAAGAATTTTAGTTTCTAAAGTTTTATATATTTCTTTAATAAAAGGACCCGCTTTTTTATTTAATAATAAACATATTTCTTTAGCATTTATAGCAATATCTTTGATACTAAATATAGGTAATTC
>JAVXGE010000052.1:0-6252 GCA_036657555.1 Bacilli bacterium | reverse complement strand
TTATATAGAAGTTATTATAAAAAGTCAAGTTAATCTTTAAAAGCAATGTAAGGCTTACATTGTTGCTAATGTACCTATTCCTAGTGGTAACCCAGCAATATACCATATAATTAATAACAATAACCAGAAAATAATCATCGTTATAATAATTGGCCAAATAAGCTTAAAAGTCCCAAATAATGTAACCTTATTTTCTTTATGATTATATTTCTGAATAAACCCAACCATTATAACAAAATAAATAAAAGCCGGAGTAATTATTTTACCAATACTATCCGCTACTTTAAATAAAAATTGTGCGAAATCAGGAGTTAAATTACCTCTCATAAATAAAGGTATTAAAACGGGAGAAATTAAAACCCACTTTTCTAAAGATGTCGGTATTAAAATACTCATTAAAGCAATAAATATAAAAGAAATAATAATTAAAGGTATCCCTGTAAAATCAAATAAACTTAACAAATATATTAATTTATTGGCGATTACAACTCCAACATTAGTCCAATCAATAATTCCTGTTAAAATTGAAGCTAAAAACATTAAAATAAATAAATAACCTATTTTATCAAATTGTTTAGTAAATCCCCAACAAAATTCATGATTATCTTTAAAGTTTTTACTTGTGAAACCATATACCAAACTACAAATACTCATTATCATTAAAAATAAATACATAAATGACAGATTAAAAGGTGCCGTTGCACTAAATAATTTAGCAATATATACTGTTTGTGTATTATCAAGTAATATCCCACCAGGTAATATTGAAATAATAATAAAAGTCAACATAATTATAAAAGTAATTATGCTAGCTAATAAAGATTTTTTATTAGTTTTTAATTCATCGTCATAATTTTCAGTTACAACAACTTTTTTACTTAAATATTTTTCAACTAACATCGTTAAGATATAACTTATAATAACCGTGCTTATAAGCATAATATAAAGGTTAGAATATAAACTAAATTTATATGAAGCATCAACATCAATAATAGCTGAAGCTTGCGTTAATGTTCCCAAGGCAAAATCATTATAATTATATAATAGACCTGTTCCATATCCTAATGTAATTCCTAAAAAAACAGTTACAATACCTAAAACAGGACTTTTGCCTAAGTATTGATATAAAACGGCAACTAAAGGTATTAATATTATATAACTATAATCGCCAATAGCTGTGGCTCCAACACTTATTAAAATAATAATAAATGTTAATACTTTAGAATTTATTTTTTTTAACGGTGAAAATAAGTGTTTAAATAAACCGCTTGCTTTACCGATGCTGATAGCCATTAGAGATATAATTAATAAAATAAAAGGTTCTAATAAACTAAAATTAGTTATAATATTACTAAAAAAATGAATTACTCCTTCTTTAGAAAATATATTTTTAACAATGCTAACTGTTGTTTCTAAAGATCCTCCAACAATCATTGTTTGTGTAGCTTCAACGTTTAAAAAAGATAAAATACTACTACCTATTGCCACTATTAAAATTAAAATAATCATGGTTATAATAGGGGCTAATAAACGTTTTTGTTTTTGTTTTTTGGCCATAAAATCCTCCTAAAAAGTAATTATTTTTTTAAGTTTTTTATTAAAATCTAATCGTGGCATCATAATAACATGACCACAAGCACAACACTTTATTTTAATATCTGCTCCAACTCTTATAATCTGCCATTTGTTTGTACCACAAGCATGATCTTTTTTCATAGCGACTAAACTATCTAATTGATATTCTTTATTCACTACGAACCACTACTTGTCTATATGGAATAACAATATTATTCTTATCTAGTTCTTGTTTAGCAGTATATTTAATAACTCTTTGAACTTCATATTGCATTTCTGGTTCTACTTCAGCAGTTATTCTTAAAACAATGGCACTATCATCTAATTTTTCAATTCCTAATAAGGTTATATCACCTTTTAAATTAGAAAGTTTTTTACTCAATTCCTTACACATTTTTGTTAAAACTTCTTTAGCCTTATCTAAATTAGTTTCGTAAGCAATACTAATATCAACAACCGCTACCGAATTACTAATACTATGATTAATAAGCTCTTTTATAGCGCCATTATTAATTATCATAATATCACCGTTATAAGCCTTAAGTCGCGTTGTTTTCATACCTACAGCGATTACTTCTCCTTTAAAAGAATTAATCGTAACATAATCACCAACATTATACGTATCTTCTAATACAAATGATACTCCTGCTATAAAATCTTTAATCATATCTTGAAAAGCTAATCCTAAAACTAAACTAGCTACACCAAGTGAAGCAATAATAGCTTTCGTATCAATTCCATATACACTTAAAATCATTAAAGCAGCAATTATAATAAGAATATATCTTGTAATATTGATAAAAAAGCTCTTTAAAGTTTGTTGTTTTTTAGCATTTATTTTTTTCGATTTAATAGCAAAAATATTTTTAATAAATTTACTAATGATAATATAAAGAAGCATAAACACAATAATAATAACAATTGGAGCAATAACTTCCTTCGATAAAATAACATCTAAAATTTTTTTCATTTAGTCTCCTTTAACGTTTAATATTTCTAAAATTCTATTTAAATCGGCCACATTATTAAAAGCAATTTCTACTTTTTTATCTTTAACCTTTACTTTTGTATCCAATTTATCTCGTAATAAATCTTCAACATACTTATAATCTTGGTTAGATTCTTTTCTAACCATTTTAACTTTCCGTTTAAAATCCGTATTATTAGCTCTTTGTTCAATTTCATGAACTGGCAATTTATTTTCAACAATATCCTTAGCTAATTGTAATATTTTATCGTCATCTTCTAACTTGCTAAGTACGCGAGCATGAGACATCGATAATTCATCATTAGCAATCATCTTTTGGACTTCTGTTGGCAATCTTAATAACCCTAGCATATTTGTTATATGACTACGGCTTTTACTAACTTTTTTACTTAATTCATCTTGCGTTATATTTAATTTATCAAGCATTCTTTTATAAGCTAAAGCTTCTTCAATAGCATTTAAATTTTCCCTTTGTAAATTTTCTAAAACAGCTATCTCAACCATTTGTTCTTCAGTAAAATTTCTTACAATCGCCGGTATAGTAGTTAATCCCGCTAATTTAGAAGCTCTAAATCTTCTCTCCCCAGCTACAATATCATAACCCTTAATACTTCTTTTAACAATAATAGGTTGGAAAACACCATTTTTTTTAATTGATTCGGATAATTCTTGTAGGGCTTCTTCTTTAAAAACCTTCCGTGGTTGATAAGGATTAGGCCTTAATTCATCAAGATTAACTTCAATTATTTCTTCATTAATTATGTTTTCATATATCTTTTCTTCAAAATCTTGCAAGTCTAAATTCTCACTATTAAATAATTGTTCTAAGCCCCGACCTAGAGCTCTTTTTTTAGTTTCCATTATGATCAATCACCTCTTTAGCTAAATTAAGATAAGCTATTGTCCCTCTATTTTTAGGATCATAAGCTAAAATTGGTTTCCCATGACTTGGTGCTTCTGACAATCTAATTAATCTCGGTATAATAGTATCATATACTTTTTCTTTAAAATAAGCTTTTATTTCTTCAACCACTTCTAAACCTAAAATAGTTCTACTATCTAACATCGTAAGTAAAACCCCTTCAATATCCAAACTTGGATTTAAATTCTTTTGAGCCATTAAAATTGATTGCAATAATTGTGTTATACCTTCTAAAGCAAAAAACTCACATTGAACTGGTATAATAACCGAATTAGCCGCTGTTAATGCATTCGTTGTAAGGATACCTAACGAAGGTGGACAATCAATTATAATAAAATCAAAAGTATCTTTAGCCACATCTAAATATTGTTTTAATTGATTTGACTTATTAAAATTATGATCAACACGACTTCTTTCCATCAATTCAATATCAACCCCCGCTAAATTAATGGAAGCAGGAATAATATATAAATTTTTAAATTTAGTCTTAACAATAACTTCGTTTAAATTAGCATGATCAGTTAATATATCATATATATTTTTTTCATGACTACTTTTATTAACCCCAACTCCTGTTGTACTATTACCTTGTGAATCAAGATCAACTAGTAGTACCTTTTTACCTAAAGCTCCTAAAGAAGCTGCTAAATTAATACTGGTCGTTGTCTTACCAACTCCACCTTTTTGGTTAACTAAAGCAATTATTTTACCCATAATATCACCATTTTCTACATATTCATTTTACCATATTTTATAGTTTTAAGATAGTTCTTTTTGAAAAAAAAATCCCGACTTTGACAGTTTTAAGAAAGATTGCTAAAAATAATCATATTAAATATGGTTTTTTTGTGTTTTACCTATTGCGTATTATACCGTATTATGGTATAATTATAGTGGTAAAGGAATGATTATTATGAGAATAAGCACATCTAAAGGAAAAACAACCACCCTATATTATATTATTAAAGATTATACAAAAAATGGGAAAAGGTCAACAAAAATAATAGATAAAATTGGAAATATTCAAAAGATAACAGAATTATCTAATAATGAAGGAATTGACTGTAAAACATGGTTAAATAATTATCTTCAAGAGTATATCAAAAAGCATTCTAATGAAAAAGAAGAAATTTTAATAAGAAAAAATACAGAAAAATTAATTACTAAAGGTGAAAGAAGATCATACAATGTTGGATACCTATTTTTAAAAGATATCTATTATAGCTTAAACTTAAATGAAATTTGTAAGGAAATAGAAGAAAAACACCAATTTAAATTTGATTTAAATAATATATTATCTAATTTGGTTTTTTCCAGAATTATATTTCCATCTTCAAAACTAAAAACACATGAACTAAGTAAAAAATTTGTTGAATTTCCAAATGTTAAACTTGAAAATATATACAGAGGATTATCTTATTTAAGTAGTGAAATGGATTTAATTCAAGAAAAAATATTTGAAAATAGTTTAAAAGTTATAAATAGAAATTCAAAAGTCATTTATTTTGATTGCACAAACTATTTTTTTGAAATAAATAATGAAGATAATTTAAGAAAATATGGAATTAATAAGCAACATCAACCATCACCTCAAGTAGGAATGGGATTATTTTTAGATGGCGATGGGTTGCCATTGGCTTTTAATATTTATCCCGGAAACGAAAGTGAAACAAAACACATGCTACCATTAGAAAACAAGATAGTCAGTAAATTTAAACTAAAAGATTCAAAATTTGTAGTATGTACTGATGCTGGCTTGTGTACTGATGAAATAAAAAAATATAATATTGAAGATGGTCGTGGGTTTGTTATAACTCAATCGTTAAAAAAATTAAAAATAGAATATCAAAAGGAAGCTTTAGAAGCAACTGGTTGGCGTATTTCTGGAGATTTTAAAAATGTATATAATATTAACGGAATAGAAGAAGATGAAACGTTATATCAAAAATATAAAAACACATTATTTTATAAAATAATTCAAACTGAAACAGCTCATGTAAAACAAGACTTAATCGTTACTTTCTCTTTTAAATATAAGGACTATAATAAATCTATTAGAGAAGGCCAAATTACAAGGGCTAGAAATAAAATTAAAGATAATAAAAATAATGAAAAGATTTTAATAAGACATCATCAGAATGATTATAGAAGATTTATTAAAGAAACTATTTGTATTAAAGATGAGAGTTTAATAGAAAAATATAATTATAATATTGATGAAAATCTTATCAAAGAAGAAGAACAATTTGATGGCTTTTATGGCTTAACAACAAACCTTTCTGATGATATTGAAACTATATTAAAAGTAGTAAAAGGTCGATGGGAAATAGAAGAATCTTTTAGAATTATGAAACACGATTTTTTAGCTAGGCCTGTTGAATTATCTAGAGAAGATCGAATAAAAGCACATTTCATGACTTGTTATATATCGTTATTAATATATAGAATTTTAGAAAAGAAATTAAATAATAAGTATACAACAACACAAATACTAGAAACATTAAAAAGTATGAATGTTTTAGAACTTAAAGGTGATGGATATGTTCCTGATTATGTTAGAACTGATTTAACTGATGATTTGCATGAAGCTTTTGATTTTAGAACTGATAATGAAATACTTACTTATAAAAACTATAAAAAGATTTTTGATCAAATAAAGAACTAAAATAATACGCATCTTTTAAACACAAAAAAAATCTCCAAATCCTTTGAAAAATAAGGCTTTAGGAGATTTTTATATTTTAAAACTGTCAAAGTCCAGATTATA
>JAVXGE010000051.1:0-6473 GCA_036657555.1 Bacilli bacterium | reverse complement strand
AGCTTGTTCCATACCATCCGTATCCGTTAAAACAAACATATCATCTTTATAATGTTCCCAATGTCCACTAGTTTTCCAAAGAGTACTAGAATTCAACATTGGAGCTGAAAATTCTTGATAACCCCTTTTTTCATGCTCTTTACGCCAAAAATCGACTAACGTATTATATACTTTTAAACCCTTTGGTAACCAATAAGGCATCCCCGGAGCCGATGAATCAAACATAAATAGTTCCAATTCTTTTCCTAACTTACGGTGATCTCTTTTTTTAGCTTCTTCAATCATTTGTAAATGATTATTTAAATCTTCTTCATTATCAAAACAAACACCATAAATTCTTTGAAGCATTTTATTATTAGAATCACCCTTCCAATAGGCTCCACTTACTTTTAAAAGACGAAAATATTTAATATTTTTAACCGTTTCCACATGAGGACCACGACACAAATCAACAAAATCACCTTGGCGATAAGTTGTAATTAAAGTATCTTCATCCATTCTACTAATTAAATCTAATTTATAAGGATCATCTACAAACATCGATAAAGCATCATCTTTAGTTACTTCTTCTCTAACGATTCTTTTACCATCCTTAGCTATTTTCTTCATCTCTTTTTGAATAATTTCTAAATCAGTTTCTTTAAGGGCAATATCTCCTAAATCAATATCATAATAAAAACCTTCTTCAATAACAGGGCCTACCCAAAATAAAGCTTTAGGATATAAATGTTTTACCGCTTGCGCTAATAAATGAGCACAACTATGGTTTAAAATATTTAAATTTTCATCTTCTTTAATGTTTTTTAGCATAATAACCAAGTCCTTTCTTTGTTTTTTTTAAAGTTTTTTTTCTTTGTTCTTGCCGTTTAAAAGTTCCAATACAAGCCACATTTAATAACTCATATAAACGTTTATCAATAGCATTAACAAATGTTGATCCAAAGCTTTCTTTACGCATAATAACTAAAGTTTCTAACGAACTAATCTTGTCTAAATCAATATACTTCATACTTTTCTCCTTTTAATAAAAAAACTCCTTAAATATAAGGAGTGTTTAAAACACGGTACCATCCTACTTGGATCTTAATTAAAATAACGGTTTAAGCCGGAAATCTCTTTCGAGTTCTACTCATAGGTAGTAACTTTTAAACCTTATTATTGAGCTTTCACTATCCTCAAATCGCTTTAAATAGTTTTTTAAAAGTTGTGTCCTAATCAATGTATTTATTATATTTTAGCATATTTAAAATATTTGTCAATTATTTACGCATATTTTTACTAATCATTTCAATACTTTCAGTCAATTGATTAATTCTTTCAATGATTCTTTTAGCTTTAACAACTTCAACACCATCTTTCGTTATTGCTAAATGCTGTTCTAAATTAATAAGGTTTAAATTTGAAGTAATAAAAGTTTTTAACCCTTCATCCATACGATATTGTAAAATAGAACATAAAATTTCATCACGCGACCAAGAAGTAGTTGCCTCAGCTCCCAAATCATCAATTAATAATAAAGGAACTTTTTTAATATAATCAATTTTTTCTTCAAAAGTTGTATCAAAAGAAGCTTTTAAATCTCTTAAAAATTCTGGCCAAAAAATAACAGCACTACGAACATTATTTTTAGCTAATTCATTAAAAGTTGCTACAATTAAATAAGTTTTACCACATCCAAAACTACCATTTAAATATAACCCTTTATCACAATTAGGATAATTATTAACAAAATTATGTAACCATTTAATTGTTTCTTGTCTTTTAGTATAACGATTATCAATACTGTCCCAAGAAGCTTCTTTTAAAGCTTGATTAAGATTAAAAAACTTAACATTTTTTAAATGTTTAAATTTTTTATCATTAGCTTTTTTAAAATGGCAAGGTTTATAATTAAACTGCAATTTATTATTGTTTATTTTAGGTAAATAAGTATAACCCATCATCTTATTTTTACATTCACTTAAATTAGAACAATTTAAGCAATGGTCAAATTCTAAACAGCTTTCTTCTAATAAAGAAGTATATTGCATTAAAATTTCATTATCGATTTTTAATTTCTTTACAAAACTTTGAAATTTATCATTTTCTAAAGCTAATTGATATTCTTTTACCAACTGCGTATCATCTGATTTTAAATAAGTTCCAATTTTAATCATCTTATTACTCCTTTTAATTCATTTTCAAAAGCTTTTAATTGTTCATCATTCATAATCTCATCATCAATATTTTTATCAAACCAAGTTGGTACTTGTTCAATAACTTTTTTAGAAGTCTTCCTAATAGTTCTTTTTTCATATTCTATTTTAGCTATATCTAAAGCATCACTAACAGTTAAAATATTACTTTTTTTCCATTGACTAGCTATTTGTTCAACAAAAGGCCTTATTAATTTATTATTATTTATTTTTAAAACATAATCAATTAAAACGTTAACAACTCCAGAATTTAAGCCTTGATCAACCATTAAATACTCAATAATTTGTAAATCATTTTTAGGTGGTTTACTGCCACCTTGCTTTAAAGTTAAAAATTCATAAGGCGTGGTTGTTTCAAATTGATTAATAAGTTTACTTCGTTTTGTATTTTGCATATTTTCTTGTCGTAAAGATAAAGGCTGATTTTGAAAAACAATTCTAGGTATTTTCCCTTTATTTTCAAAGCAATAAAAATTACGACAATTCTCTTTTAACAAGTTTACATTTATTTTACGGTCTTCAGTAGAGTTTTTAATTATATCACTCATATCATCATTATTTAAGTTATAAATAAAGGCTAATTGATAAATTAATTCCCTTGTTTGTTTACATATACTTTTACAGTTTAATAATTCTTCAGGAATTAAACTTAACAATTCATTAAAATTAATTGTCGGCTCAAAAGAAAGTCCTAAATGATTAGCTTTTTTTATATTTGTATTATCAATTTTAGAACTACCAACAAAATTATATAAATCTTTAAAAGAAGTTGTAATATCTTCATAATCTTTTAAATCAATTTTATTAAAAGAAAACAATTTACTAATTCTTTTATATTCTTTTTTACTAATGTTATTATATAAAGCCATATTCAAAATAGGATTGTTTAAAAACTCATAAGCTGATAATGGGTTATATAATTCATATACATAATTATTTATTTCATCTTTTTTTAAATAGGTCTTTATCAAACCAATAGCTTCTAACTTTTCCCGAGCTTCAATTATATCTTCTAATTTCATTTGCATACTACTAATTAAAGCATAATGATCATTTAAAGAAGATATATCATTGTCTAAATAACTCCATAAAGTTAAATAAAGACTAATTGCAATACTACCAATAATAGGTTGGTATAAAACAGTTAAAGTTAACCGGTCTTGACTATTTAAAAGAGCTTTATTTAAAACAACAAAACTATCAAGTGGCAAAACACTTATTTTACCCATTTTACCCACTCCTTTTTTCTCATATATCATACCATATTTTTTAATATAATGAAAGATGATATTATTGACTAGCATTTTTTGTCAAAATATTATATAATTAAATAAAGAATAACGAGGGTGAATTATATGTTGGGTAAAATTGTTTATATAAGTAATAATGAAGCACATATTAAATTAAATACAGGACTTAAAGTAGCCAGTAATTTAATGAATATGCATATTATTTTTGAAGATACTAATAAATTAGTTTTAGGAGAAATTGATGATATTGGATCAGATTTAATTAAAGTCCGTTTTTTAGGTGAAATTGTTGATAATAAATTTATTGGTGGTGTTATTCGTAAACCAACTTTAGAAGCTAATGTTCGAATGATTAACGCTAAAGAATTAAATTTAATTGTTGGTGATAACAAACCTGGTAATTTTATGTTAGGAACTAGTGCCTTATATGATAATTATCCAATTATGGTTAATATTAATGATTTATTTTCTCATCACATGGCTATTTTTGGTAATAGTGGTAGCGGTAAATCATGCGGTGTTGCTAGACTATTACAAAACGTCTTTCAAAATCCTAATTTAGTTCCTTATAAAGCAAATATTTTTATTTTCGATACCTACGGTGAATATCACAACGCTTTTACTAATTTTAGTCAAATAAATCCTAATTTTCAATTTAAATATTATACAACAAATAAAAATGATACTTTAGGTTATCCTTTACAAATACCTTTATGGTTATTAGATAATGATGATTTAGCCTTATTATTAACAGCTACTGATCATAGTCAATTACCAATTATTGAAAAAACCTTAAAAATAGTTCGTATTTTTTCAGCAAGTGATGATATGGCCATAAGATATAAAAATCATCTTATAGCTAAAGCCATAATGACAACTTTGTATACCAACCAAAGTGCCGGTAGTAAAAGAAATGATGTTTTTGCTATTTTTAATTCTTGTAGCACACCCCAATTTAATCCAGAAGCTCAAGTTCAAGGAGTTGGTTACACAAGAAAATTCCGTGAATGTTTTTTAATTAATAATGAAGATAACTTTAGTGAAAGTGTTTTATTAAGTGAATATGTATCTAGTTTTATTGATGAAAGTTTAGATAATTATGAAGAAAAAGCTTTAAATTATTTTACTTTAAATGACTTAGAAAAAGCTTTAAATTTTACTTTAATTAGTGAAGGTTTACTAAGAAACGAAAAAGCTTATAGTGGAGCTATCGCATTAAAAGTACGACTTCATTCTATTTTAATAAGTGAATATGCCCGTTATTTTAAAATGGATAGTTTTATGACACGCGATCAATATATAGCTAGTTTAATTAGTAAAAGCAACAAAAAAGCCCAATTAATTAACTTTAATTTAGAAGATGTTGAAGATTGGTTTGGTAAATTTGTTACTAAAACCTTCGTTAAATTGTTATTTAATTATTCTAAAAATATTCCAAATCGAGCTAGTTTACCATTCCATATTTTTCTAGAAGAAGCCCATCGCTATGTTCAAAACGATAATGATGTCTTTCTTCTTGGCTATAATATCTTTGATCGTGTAGCTAAAGAAGGACGAAAATATGGTCTTATTTTAAATTTAATATCCCAACGTCCCGTTGAAATATCCGATACCGTTATTTCACAAATGTCTAATTTTTTAATTTTTAAAATTAGTCATCCTTTAGACGTTGAATATATTTCTAAAATGTTACCTAATATTAGTACAGAAATAGTTGAAAAACAAAAAAGTTTACAACCTGGTACTTGTATGGCTTTTGGTAGTGCTTTTAAAATACCAATGATCGTTAAAATGCAAATGCCTAATCCCGTTCCTGAAAGTAGTAACTGTGATATTATTAATACATGGAAAAGCTAGTGATTTATTCACTAGCTTTTTTAGATTCCTTTTTAACCTCAACTTCTTCTTTTTTAACTTTAGAAACCTTTAAACCATAAAATTCTCTTACTTTATCTTCAATTTCTTGCATTAATTTGGGATTCTTTTTAAACAATTCCTTTACGTTTTCTTTACCTTGGCCTATCTTTTCACCTTTATACGCATACCAAGCTCCACTCTTTTCAATAATACCCGCTTCACTAGCTAAATCAACCAATTCGCCAGTTCTTGATACACCTTCACCATACATAATATCAACAATACAATTTTTAAAAGGTGGTGCCATTTTATTTTTAACAACCTTAACCGTTGTCTTATTACCAATAATATCCGTTCCATTTTTCAACTGTTCATTTCTTCTTATATCTAATCTAATTGAAGAATAAAATTTTAAAGCCCTTCCGCCTGGCGTTACTTCAGGATTACCAAACATAACTCCAACTTTTTCTCTTAATTGATTAATAAAAATAGCAACGGTATTTGTTTTACTAATAACACCCGATAATTTTCTTAAAGCTTGACTCATAAGCCTAGCTTGTAAACCAATATGACTATCACCCATTTCCCCTTCAATTTCTGCTTGCGGTACTAATGCTGCCACCGAATCAATTACAATAACACTAATAGCTCCACTTCTGACTAAAGCTTCACATATTTCCAAAGCTTGTTCACCATTATCCGGTTGCGATAATAATAAATCATCGATATCAACACCTAATTTTTTAGCATATTGTGGATCTAAAGAATGTTCCGCATCAATAAAAGCTGCCCTTCCGCCTTGTTTTTGGGCTTCAGCAATAGCATGTAATGCAAACGTTGTTTTACCACTTGACTCTGGACCATATATTTCAATAATTCTTCCCTTAGGATATCCACCAATTCCTAAAGCTAAATCTAATGCAATTGACCCACTGGGTAAAACATCTATCTCTCTTTTTTCATTATCACCTAACTTCATAACAGCTCCTTTACCGAACTGTTTTTCAATGTCTAATAAAACTTGTTCTAAAGTTTTATCATTTGTATTTTTCGCCATAAAATCCTCCTTAATTAACTCCTACAATTACATTATAAACTAGTAAATTATAAAAGTCAATACTAAAACGAACTAAAGTTTGTATTTTTATAATTAGAAAAAGCACCGAAGTGC
>JAVXGE010000050.1:0-6681 GCA_036657555.1 Bacilli bacterium | reverse complement strand
ATTAATTTAATTGAAAAAAAATCAATTGATGAAATATTAAAAGTTTTAACTAATAATTATGACATAATTTTATTAATTGTTGAAGAATATATTGCTTATAAAACAAATAAAATAGATATCCAAGGAATAGAAGATATCTATATTAATCAAGTAAGTAATACTGTTAAGGTAAAATTAAAAGAAGTATCATTTTAAAATATTGAATACTTCTTCTACAGTTTTATCTTTTTTATTTAAATAAAAAGGTTTTAAATGTAAATGAAAATGTTTTATTTCTTGAACATAACCATTATTTTGAATTAAAGTTAAACCATCACATTGTAATTTATCCTCTAATTTCTTTTTTAATATTTTAGCAACACTCATCAAATGATTCAAAGTTAATTCATCAATATCGCTTATATTTTCATAATGTTTTTTAGGAATAATTAAACTATGGCCAACACTATCAGGATGAATATCCAAAAAAGCGATTACTAACTCATCTTCATATATTTTAAAGCTAGGAATAGCACCATTAATAATTTTACAAAATAAACAATCCATATCTATCACCACAATAATTATATCAAAAAAAATAGCAAAATAAAAGAGTTAACTAACCCTTTAGTGAATATCTGCGAATATTCTATTATATAATGTCCCTTTAGAACTTAATTTATACTTTATTTTAATAGTTTTTAGTGTATAATAGTTAATGGTGATAAAAGTGCATATATTAAAAATAAAAAATTTAACCGTTACAATAGAAAATAAAACTATTTTAAAAAATCTTAATTTAGAAATTAAATCAGGAGAAATCCATGCTATCATGGGTCCTAATGGGACGGGTAAATCAACTTTATCAAAAGTTATTATGGGGGATACTAATTATAAAATTAAAGAAGGTTTTATTTATTATGATGATGTTTTATTAAACGACTTAACAACTGATGCTCGGGCTCGTTTAGGTCTTTTTATCGGTATGCAAATGCCTTTAGAAATAGAAGGGGTAACAAACGCTGATTTGTTAAGAACTGCCGTTAATATAAAAGATGGTCAAAATTTCAAACTTTTTAATTTTATTAAAGAATTAGATAATAATATTAAAAATTTAAAAATGGAACCTGATATGATTCATCGTAGCCTTAATATGGGGTTTTCTGGTGGTGAACGTAAAAAAAATGAAATATTACAAATGTATATGTTAAAACCTAGTTTTGTTATTTTAGATGAAATAGATTCCGGTTTAGATGTTGATAGCTTAAAAATAGTTGGTGATAAGGTAATGGAATATTATAATGATAATAAACCCGGTTTAATGGTTATAACTCATTATCAAAGATTACTTAACTATATTAAACCTAATTTTGTCCATATTTTAAAAGATGGTTGTATTGTTAAAAGTGGTGATTTTAGTTTAGTTAAAGAAATAGAAGAAAATGGTTATGATAATATTAAAAAAGAACTTAAAACTAGTACTTGTATCGTGAAGGAAAATATAAATCGTGAATAGAATAGTATTAGCTAATAATGTTATAACAAGTATTAATTTATCTAAAGCTATTACATATGAATTTAAAGAAGAATTAATTAATAAACTAAAACTAAAAATTAACAAAGATACATCCTTAGAAATAATTATAAATAATGATTTTGATACTAAATTAGATTTTCAAATTGAATTAGATACTAATGTAAAATGTGTATTAACATCTATTATAACTGGTGAAAAAACAAAAATTTTATCAAAATATTCTTTAAAGGAAAATAGTTATTTAAAACTTATTAAAATAAACGATGTTATGACAATCAATCAACGTGATATTGTTAATTTAAATGGACAAAAAGCTAATATAGATTATATTTTAAAAACTATCAGTAAAAATAATGAGAAATATGATTTAGTTATTAATCATAATGCTAGTAAAACAACTAGTAATCTTTTCAACCATGGTGTTAATATATTAAAAGGAAGTCTATGTTTTAATATAACAACTTATGTTACCAATGGCCATAAAGATTGTTTAGCTAATCAAAATAATCGTATTATTAATTTAACTGATAATAATTGTACAATTAGACCTAATTTATTAATTGATGAAGTAGATGTTATAGCTAATCATAGTGCTTTAATTGGAGCTTTTAAAGATAGTGAACTATTTTATATGCAAAGATTAGGTTTAGATAAAATAACGGCTAATCAATTATTAATTAAAGGCTTTATTAATAGTAAAATTGATAATAAAAAACTTATTGATAAAATATTTAGTAAGTATTGGAGGTGAAATATGTTTCGGGAAGATTTTCTACTTTTAAACCAAGAAATAATCTATTTAGATAATGGTGCTACTTCTTTAAAGCCTAAAATTATTGGTGAAGAAATAAGTAATTATTATAATAATTATAGTGCTAATGCTCATCGTGGAGATTATGACTTAAGTTTAAAAGTTGATAGTAAATATGAAGAAACAAGAATGCTTGTTAAAGAATTTATTAACGCTTCTAAAGCCAAAGAAATTATTTTTACAAGTGGAACTACTGATGCTTTAAATAAACTTATTTTCGGATACTTCAAATATAATTTAAAACCTCATGATGAAGTTCTAATTACTAAAAGTGAACACGCTTCAAATGTTTTACCTTGGTTTGAATTAGCTGATAATTTGAATTTAAAAATAAATTATATTCCTTTAGATAATGATCTATCTTTAACTTTAGAAAATGTCAAAAAAAGTATTACGAAAAACACAAAAGTTATAAGTATTGCTCATATAACAAATGTTGTTGGTGATATAAGACCGATAAAAGAAATAATTCTTTATGCCCATCAACATCAAATATTAGTTATTATTGATGGTGCTCAAAGTGTAGCACATATACCAGTTGATGTAACCGCTTTAGATATTGATTTTTTAACCTTTTCTGCTCATAAAATGTTAGGACCAACTGGTGTTGGTATTTTATACGGTAAAGAAGAATTATTAAAAAAAATTCATCCTATTATCTTTGGTGGAGGAATGAACGCAAGCTTTGATAATGATGGTTCGCGGATTTATGACGATTTACCCCAATTATTAGAAGCTGGAACGCCTAATATTGCCGGTGTTATTGGTTTTTCGGCAGCCATAAAATACTTAAATAATATTAAAATGGTCAATATCAAAAAATATGAAGAATCTTTAAAATTATATACTATTAAAAAATTAAAAGAAATAGATAATTTAATTATTTATAATGAACATAGTAAAAGTGGTATTATAACTTTTAACTATAAAGATATCTTTGCTCAAGATTTAGCTATCTATTTAAATAAATATAATATTTGTATTCGAGCTGGTAATCATTGTGCTAAAATATTAAAAGATGAACTAGGCATTAAAAATACTTGTCGCATTAGTTTATATTTTTATAACACAAAACAGGAAATTGATAAACTAGTTGAAGTTTTAAAAAATCCTTATATTAAAGATGAAATAATATAGTTTCATCTTTTTTTATGATATAATATTAGAGGTGATTATATGAAAAAAATTATAATAATAATCCTTATTTTTACTTGTGGATGTAGCTTTAAAAAAGAAATGTGTGAAACAAATCTTTTTTATATGGATACCGTTATAAATATCAAAATATATGATAATGATAAAAAGAAAGTTAATAAAGCTTTTAATGAAATTGAAAATATATTTAAAGAATATCAAAAATTAACAGATTATTACAATAGTAATAGTGATTTATCTAAATTAAATAATTCATCTTCCAATGAAATAATTCTTGATGATAAATTAGCTTATCTTATTAATACAGGTTTAATATGGAATAATAAAAGTAATGGTTTACTTAATATTAATATTGGTGGAGTAACAAAACTTTGGCATGATTTTCGAAATGATGAAAAACAACTACCAACATTAGATGAATTATCAAAAATAGATACTAATATAAATAATATAAAATTAAAAGATAATCTTTTAATTAAACAAGGTAATGTTAATATTGATTTAGGAGCTATTACAAAAGGATATGTTACCCAATTAGCAGGTGATTATTTAGAAAATATTCAATTACCTTATTATATAATTAATGCTGGTGGTAATGTCTTAGTTGGTAAAAGTACAAAAAATTATTATAATATAGGTATAGCTAGTCCAACATCATCTAATACTAATATAGCTATTATTAAAGCTCAAAATATTAGTGTTGTAACAAGTGGGGGATATGAACGGTTTAAAGAAATTGACAATATAAAATATCATCATATTATCGATCCTAAAACAAAATACCCAGCAACAATTATGAAAAGCGTTACCGTCATTGGCAAAGATAGCGCCTTATGTGACATAATGTCAACAATTTTATTTTTAATGGATATTGAAAGTGGACAGGAATTTATTAAAGATTATGACATTGATGTTCTTTGGATTGATAATAATGATAAAATAATCAAAAGTTCAGGTTTTAAATATGAATAAAAATGATGTTAAATTAATTATAATTATTTTAATAATTGTTGTTAGCTTTTTCACTTATTTTTATATTACTAAAACAGATACCAATAAAGCTTTAGTTTATCATAATAATGATCTTATTTTAGAAATAAATTTAAATATTAATAATAATTATGAAGTAAATGGTGATAATGGTAAAGTTATTATTGAAGTTTTAAATAAAAAAATAAAAGTTATTAGTGAAAATAGTCCTAATCATTTATGCTCAAAACAAGGATATATTGAAGATAGTTATCAAAGTATTGTTTGTTTACCAAACCATATTCTTATTCAAATACCTAATAATAGTAATATTGATACGCAGGTGAAATAATGAAAAAATTTACAAGATTATCCCTTTTATTAGCTTTAGCGGTCGCTTTAAGTATTATTGAAACTAATATTCCTTTTTTCAACGGATTAATACCTGGTTTAAAGCTAGGCTTAGCTAATATTGTTAGTTTATTTATATTATATGAATTCGGTTTAAAAGATGCTTTATATATTGGCATTTTAAGGGTCTTTTTAGTCGGTATACTAAGAACAGGTCTATTTGGTACAACTTTTCTTTTTAGCCTTACAGGAACCTTTATAAGCATAATTATGATGTACTTAGTATCTAAACTAAAGTTATCAATCATAGGAGTTAGTATAGTTGGTTCAATATCTCATAGTATCGGTCAAATATTAATAGCTATTATCATATTAAAAATGCCTAATATGATTTATTATTTACCATGGTTATTACTATTTTCAATACCAACTGGAATCATTGTTGGGATTATTAGTAAACAATTAATAAAATATTATGAAGAAAACTTGCTAATTGAATAATTTTATTGTATAATGTAAACATAATATGTAAAGGAGATATATATGAAAAAATTAGCAATGGTCTTAGCAGTTATCACTCTATTTTTAACAGTTGGTTGTGGTCAGAAAGGTTATAAAGAAGGCACTTATCAAGGAAGTGCTTTAGACAGCTATGGTGGTCAAAATAATAAAGCAACTGCTTCTATTAAAATTGATAAAGAAGGTAATATAACCGATGTTTCATTAGATACTACCTATACAACTAAAGATGGTAAACAAACAACTAAAAAAGCCTTAAAAGAAGCTTATGGTATGAAAGAATATGCTAAAACTCAATATGAATGGTATCAACAAATTGAATTTTTAGAAAAAGCTATTATTAAAGAACAAAATATTGATTTTCTAAAACTTGATAATGATGGCTTTACCGATACTGTTAGTGGTTGTACAATTAAAATTGATGCTTTATATAAAGCTATTAATGATGCATTAATTCAAGCTAAATAGGTTTAACAACCTATTTTCTTTAATTTAATGATATAATATAAGTAGGTGATACAATGGTTTATGTTTTATATGGAACAATTGATTTTTTAATAAATAAACAAATAAAAAAAATATTAAATACTAATATTATTACAGACATTAATATAACTAATTATGACTTAACAAATGATTATTTAACTTCTATCATTAATGATGCTGATACAATGTCATTATTTAGTAATAAAAAAGCTATTATTGTAAATAATAGTTATATCTTTACCGGTGCCACCAAAAAAAATAATGAACAAAATATTTCTGTTTTAGAAGCATATTTAAATAATATTAATCCCGACACCATTTTGATATTTATTGTAAATAATGAAAAATTAGATGATCGTAAAAAAATAGTTAAATTAATAAAAAAAGTAGCAACTGTTTTAGAATATAATAATACCGATATTAATAAATTAGTTCTTTCCTTTTGTGATGATTATATCATTACTCCAGACACTATAAAATTTTTAATTTCCCGAGTAGGGGATAACATCAACCTACTTTCTAATGAAATTGATAAAATTAAAATATATAAAGATAATGAGAAATGTATAACAAATCAAGATATTGAATTATTAACTAGTAAATATGAAGAAATAAATAATTTCAAATTAATTGATGCTATTATAGCTAAAAATAAAGCCTTGGCAATCACTTTATATAACCAACGATTAAAATTAAATGAAGAACCAATTGCAATTGTCATTGCTTTAGCTAATCAAATACGAATAATGTATCAAGTTAAAGCTTTATATGCTTTAGGACATACTGAACACGATATAGCATCAATCATTAATATTCATCCTTATCGTGTTAAATTAGCTGCTAATACTAAATACGATTTAAAAATATTATTACA
>JAVXGE010000049.1:0-6739 GCA_036657555.1 Bacilli bacterium | reverse complement strand
AAAAACTTCGAAAAACAGCTTTAGCTTTGGCTTCAGAAGAAGGCAAAGAACTTGGACTTAAACAAGGCGAAGAACTTGGCCTTGAAAAAGGAAAATTGACAATTGCTAAGGCCATGTTAATGAAAAATATTAATATTCAAACAATAAAAGAGTGCACAGGTTTAAGCGATAATGAAATTAATAATTTAAAATAAATGATTCAAATTGAATCATTAAAGATCATCGACAAATAAGAAAAATTATACTTATTTGTCTTTTTTTTATATTGTTTTTCCTTTAAATTAAAGGTATTTATGAAAAATAAAAAAATTTTAAAAAATTAGCACTCATATATTGACAATGCCAACATATACTAGTATAATGTAATTAGCATTTATCCATTAGGAGTGCTAAAAAGGTGGTGATGACGTGTTAAATAATAGACAAACAAAGCTTTTAAAATTAATTGTTGAAGATTATATCAAAACAGCTAAGCCTGTTAGTTCTAAAGCAATATGCAATGTTTTAAAATGTTCAAGTGCAACTATTCGTAGTGAAATGGTCGCTTTAGAAGATACTGGTTTAATTGAAAAAACTCATATATCTTCTGGTCGTATACCAAGTGAAAAGGGTTACCGTTATTATGTTGATAATATTATGCAACCTAAAGAATTAAGTGGCGAAGATATGTTAAAATTACAGACAATTGTTAAAAACAATTCTTTAATGATTGATGATTATATTGCTAAAAGTGTAGAAATTGTATCGGAAATGACTAATTTAACGGCGGTTGTCTTAGGAAAATCTTCAAAAGAAAACTGTGTTAGTAAAATTGAAGTTGTCCCAATTGATGATCATAATTTAATTGCTATTGTTGTAACTGATAAAGGTCATGTTGAGCATCGTTCATTAACCCTAACACAAGATGTATCAGTAACTGATATTAAACAAACAGTTGATTTAATCAACAAGATGATTATTGGAACACCAATTGATCAAGTTAGTCAAACTTTAGAGTATGAAGTTAAACCGGTTATTGCTAAATATGTTAAACAACATGAAGTATTATATAATGCTTTTTACAATGCTTTTAATGATTTTACTAAAGAATCAAGTGTTGTAATGACAGGAACTAAAAACATATTGATGCAACCAGAATTTAATAATGCTAAGAAAATTAGAGATATTGTTTCAAAATTTGAAGATAAGGAAATTGTTAGCAAGATTGAAGAAGAAGAAAATGGTATTAATATTTATATTGGAAGTGAAACGGAATTTGATGATGATGTAACAATTATTAAGATGAAATATGATGCTAAAGGTGAAGAAGGAACAATTGCTTTAATTGGACCTAAACGGATGGAATATGACCGTGTAATTACTCTTTTAGATTATATTAAACATAACATCGAGGAGGAAAAATGAAAGAAGAAAAATGTCAATGTAAAACAGAATGTAAGCATGATGAACCTAAAAAGGTTTGTAAAAAAAACGGCTTAGAAATTAAAATTCATGAATTAGAAGATAGTCTTCTAAGGAGTAAAGCAGATTTTATTAATTATCGTAAACGTTTAGAAGAAGAACAATCGAAAATGTTAAAGTATTGTAACGAAGATTTAATTAAAGAAATCTTACCCATTTTAGATAATTTTGAACGAGCTATCAATATGGATGATACTAATTTAACTGATGAAGTTTCAAAATTTTTATCGGGGTTCAAAATGATTTATTGTAATTTAATTAATATTTTAAAAAGTAATGGCGTTGTTGAAATAGATGGTAATAATAAACCGTTTGATCCAACATATCATGAAGCTATTCTGACCGAAAAAAGAGATGGTGTCGAAGCTTTAATGGTATTAGATGTCTTACAAAAAGGTTATATTTTAAAAGGAAAGGTTATTCGTCAAGCTTGTGTTAAAGTAAGCGAATAAAAGGTGAATGTATGAGTAAAACAATAGGTATAGATTTAGGAACAACAAATAGTTGTGTATGTGTATTTGAAGGTGGAGAAGCTAAAGTTATAGCTAATCCAGAAGGAGAAAGAACAACTCCTAGTGTGGTAGCTTTTAAAAACGGTGATATTATTGTTGGTGGAGCTGCTAAAAGACAAATGGTAACTAATAAGGATACAGTGTATTCAGTTAAGAGATTAATGGGTACGAGTGAAAAAATAGAAGCTAATGGTAAAAAATATACGCCAGAAGAAATAAGTGCTATGATTATTGGGGATTTAAAGAAAACAGCGGAAGCTTATTTAGGTGAAAAAGTTAATAAAGCGGTTATTACCGTTCCAGCTTATTTTAATGATGCTCAAAGACAAGCTACTAAAAATGCTGGTAAAATAGCTGGTTTAGAAGTTGAAAGAATTATTAATGAACCAACAGCAGCTGCTTTAGCTTATGGATTAGATAAACAAGATACTAATCAAACAGTTTTAGTATATGATTTAGGTGGAGGAACATTTGATGTTTCAATTCTAGAATTAGGTGATGGTGTTTTTGAAGTAAAATCAACTAGTGGTAATAATAAATTAGGTGGCGATGATTTTGATGAAAGAATTATGGATTATTTAGTTGCTGAATTTAAGAAGGAAAATAAGGTTGATTTAGCTAAAGATAAAATGGCAATGCAAAGAATAAAAGATGCTGCTGAAAAAGCTAAAAAAGATTTAAGTGGCGTAACAACAACTAATATTTCATTACCTTTCTTATCACAAGGTAGTGATGGACCTTTACATTTAGAAGTTTCTTTAACAAGAGCTAAATTTGAAGAATTAGTTCATGATTTATTGGATGAAACGTTAGTTCCAGTTCGTAAAGCTTTAAAGGATGCTAAGTTAACTAATAAAGATATTGATAAAGTTATTTTAGTTGGTGGTTCAACGCGTATTCCTAAGGTTGTTGAATTAATTCAAAAGGAATTAGGTAAGGAACCTTCTAAAGGAGTTAATCCTGATGAAGTTGTAGCGATGGGAGCGGCTATTCAAGGTGGTGTTTTAACTGGTGAAGTTAATGATATTGTCTTATTAGATGTTACACCATTATCACTTGGTATTGAAACATTAGGTAGTGTTATGACGGTTTTAATTCCAAGAAATACGACGATTCCAACTAGTAAATCACAAACTTTCTCAACGGCTGAAAATAATCAACCAGCTGTTGATATTCATGTTTTACAAGGTGAAAGAACCATGGCTAATGATAATAAGACTTTAGGTCGTTTCCAATTATCAGGTATACCTGCAGCACCAAGAGGAATACCACAAATAGAAGTTACATTTGATATTGATGCTAATGGTATTGTTAATGTTAAAGCTAAAGATTTAGGTACAAATGCTGAACAAACAATTACAATTACATCTAATAATAATTTAAATGATGAAGAAATAGATCGCATGGTTAAAGAAGCTGAAGCTAATAAAGAAGCGGATACAAAACGTAAAGAAGAAGCTGATTTAAGAAATGAAGCTGAACAATTAATCTTTATGACAGAAAAATCATTAAAAGATTTAGATGATAAAGTTGATAGTAAAGATAAAGAAAAAGCGGAACAAGAAATAAAAGAATTAAAAGAAGCTTTAGAAAAAGAAAATATCGAAGCTATTAAAACTAAAAAAGAAGCTTTAAATGAAACAGCTATGGCTTTTGCTACTAAAGTGTATGAAGAAGCATCTAAAAAAGCCAGTGAAGAAACAAAAGAAGATAAAAAAGATGATGTTCAAGATGCTAAATTTGAAGAAAAATAATAAGGTAAAGTTCTAGGAAACTAGAACTTTATACTAGGAGAAAAAATGATTAAAGAAAAAAAAAGAAGTGAAATTGCTTTAGAATCTAAATGGGATTTAAGTACTATTTATAAAGGTGAAAAAGATGTTAATGATGATATCAAAAAAGCTCAATTATTATTAGATGATATTAAAAAATACACTAATAAAATAATGGATAGTAGTTCTAATTTATTAGAATTAATTAAAAAAGATTTAGAACTAGATGAATTATTTTCTAAAATATATGTTTATGCATGTATGAAATTAGATGAAGATATGACTAATAGTTTTTATCAATCCTTAAAAGGTAAAATTGATAATTTAAAAACTTTAATTAATTCTTCAACTTCCTTTATTGTTCCTGAATTATTAAAAAGTGATTATAATTTAGTTTTACAATATATTGAAGAAAATAAAGCTTTAGAACCTTTTAAAAAATATTTAGAAGAAATCTTTAGATATAAAGACCATACTTTAAGTTCTAAGGAAGAAAGAATCATTTCTTCTTTTAGTAATCTTTTTAAGGTTGGAAATAGTATTTCATCTTTAATTTGTAATTCTGATTTAAAGTTAGGAACGATTAAAGATGAAATAGAACTTACCAATAGCAATTTTAGTCTTTATATATCTTCAAAAGATAGAGAAGTTCGTAAGGAAGCTTTTGATACAATGTATAAAGCTTATGCTGGTTTTAAGAATACTTTAGCTAAAACTTTAGCTAGTGAAGTTGAAAGTAATGTAACCTTAGCTAATTTAAAAGGTTATAAAAATGCTTTAGAATGTGCTTTATTTGCCGATAATATTGATGAAACAATATATAATAATTTAATTAAAACGGTTAATGATAATTTAAATGTTTTGTTTAAATATTATGACTTAAAAAAAGAAGTTTTAGGTTTAGATGAAATGCATTTATATGATATTTATGTTGATTTAATTAAAACAACCGATAAAACTTATAGTTTTTTAGAAGGTAAAAATTTAATTAAACAAGCTTTAAGTGTTTTAGGAGAAGATTATCTTAAAAATATTGATAAAGCTTTCAATGAAAATTGGATTGATATTTATCCTAATGAAGGTAAAAAAAGTGGGGCTTATTCTTGGGGAAGTTATGGAACTAATCCTTTTGTACTACTTAATTATCAAGGTAAATTAAATGATGTATCAACATTAGCTCATGAATTAGGTCATTCAATGCATAGTCATTATTCCCATAAATTTAATGATTATCAATATGCTTCATATAGTATTTTTGTAGCTGAAGTTGCTTCAACCGTTAATGAACTATTATTAGATTATTATTTATTAGCTAACAGTCAATCATCAGAAGAAAAGTTAACCATTTTAAATAATTTAATGGAATTATATAAAGGTACCATTTTTAGACAAACAATGTTTGCTGAATTTGAAAAAGAAATTTATAATAAATCATCAGAAGGAGAAGTTCTAACTAGTGAATTCTTATCAAATTTATATTACGACTTAAATAAAAAATACTTTGGTTCTTCAGTTATTGTTGATGAAAATATAAAATATGAATGGGAAAGAATACCACATTTTTATATGTTCTTCTACGTTTACCAATATGCCACCGGTTTATCAGCCGCTAGCCATATTGTTGAAGGTATCTTAAACCATAAAGAAAATGCTGTTTCAGACTATTTAGCCTTTTTAAAAACTGGTGGTAGTGACTACCCAGTTAATGAATTAAAAATAGCTGGAGTCGATATTACTAATAAAGAAGTTATAGAAAGTGCTATAAAGATGTTTGATGATGTCATAGAACAATTTAAACAACTTTATAATTAGAAGGTGAAAAATGAAAAAAGATTATTACGAAATACTAGGCGTTGATAAAAATGCTAGTGCTGATGAAATAAAATCAGCCTTTCGTAAACTAGCTAAAAAATATCATCCCGATGTATCTAAAGATCCCAATGCCGATACTTTATTTAAAGAAGTCGGCGAAGCTTATACCGTTTTATCCGATGAAAATAAAAGAAAACAATACGATCAATTTGGTCATTCAGCATTTGATAATAGTGGTTCAACCGGTGGCTTTGACTTTAATAGTTTTGATTTTTCCGATGTATTTGGTGATTTATTCGGTTCTAATTTTGGCTTTGGTAGTAAAACTAGTAAAAATAGAGGCCAAGATACTATCATGCAAGTTCAATTAACCTTTGAAGAAGCAATCTTTGGAACTAAAAAAATCCTTAAATTAGAAGCCTTTGAACCATGTAGACATTGCCACGGTGATGGTGGTTTTGATGTTGAAACATGTAGTCAATGTCATGGTAGTGGCAATGTAACAAGTGAACAAAGAACCATCTTTGGTTCTTTCATGACCAAAACAACTTGTCCTAATTGTCATGGTAAAGGTAAAAGCTATAAAAATATTTGCCCTGACTGTAAAGGCCTTGGCAAAATAAAAGAAAAAGTTGAAATTGAAGTTAAAGTTCCCGCCGGCGTTAACACCGGTAATCAACAAAGAGTTGAAGGAAAAGGTCAAATGGGTTCTAACGGTGGTTCTAATGGTGACTTATACTTAGAATATCAAGTCCAAGACCATGAATTATTTCAACGAGCTGATAACGATATATATATAGAACTTCCTTTAACCTTAACAGAAGCCATTTTAGGCTGTAAAAAAGATGTCCCAACCATTTATGGCAATGTTAAATTAACTATCGAACCAGGCACTAATACCGGCGATAAATTACGCTTAAAAGGTAAAGGTGTTGAAGACGTTCATAGTTATCGGAAAGGTGATATGTTTGTCATTACAAAAGTTATCATGCCCGATAAATTAACTAAAGAACAAAAAAAATTATTAGATGAGTTATCTAAAACTAATTTAGAAACTAATGCTTTTAAAAATTATAAAAAGTATTTATAATTTTATTGTTTTTAAATATTTTATGCAGATTCTGCATATTTTTTTTTTAAGATAAAAAATATATTATAATTAAATTGTCAAATATTTGTCAA
>JAVXGE010000048.1:0-6787 GCA_036657555.1 Bacilli bacterium | reverse complement strand
ATTCTTATTAAATTAAACAATTAATATTAAATTGTACAATACTAGACATTTTTTTAAAAAAACACTTGTATTGTAAATTAAATAATGATATAATGCCTTTAGTCGTGGAAGGAGGGATCATATGTCTAAAGTTGTTGTCAAAAATGGTAATGTTGACGGTGCGCTTAAAATGTTTAAGCAAAAGAACGTTAAAGATGGCCTCCTAAAAGAAGTACGAAAAAGAGAGCATTATAGTAAACCAGGCGAAAAAAGAAGAGAAGCTAAAAAAGAAGCTATTAAAAATAGTCATCGTCGTGAGAAAAGTTATAATTAAGCCGTTAGGCTTTTTTTGAAAGGAAATTTATGAGAGAAAAAATAATAATTGATTTAAAAAATGCTATGAAGAATCAAAACAAGGAACTATTAAATGTTATTAGAATGGTTAAAGGAGCTATGCAACTAGAAGAAATTAATTTAAAAAGAGAATTAACGGATGCTGAAATTACGAGTGTTATTTCTAAGCAAATTAAAACAAGAAAAGAAACTATGGAAGATTTAAAAAAAGCTGGACGAGATGAAACAATTAAACAAACGGAAAAGGAAATAGCTATTTTAAATAAATATATGCCTACTTTAATGGGTGAAGCAGAAATTATTAAAGTAATTGATGGTGTTTTTAAAGAGGTTAATCCTACTAGTACCGATACTGGTAAAGTTATGGCTAAATTAGCTGTTTTAAAAGGTCAAGCTGATATGGCATTAGTAAATAAAATTGTTAAAGAAAGATTAAGTAATTTGTAAACTGTGTTGTAAAGACACAGTTTTTTTAAGGACAAAATAAATGATAAGTGCTATAATATATATGGGTGATATATATGTATGATAATAAAAAAATATTTATTTTAGGAATGGCTCGTAGTGGTTATGAGGTCGCTAAAGTGTTAGCTAGTCATAATTGTGATATTTTAATAACAGATAAAGAAGAACAAGATAAAGACCATATTAAAGAGTTAGAGTCTTTAGGTGTCAAATATATTGTAAGTAATAAACCAGAAACATTATTAAATAATGAATATGATTATGTTGTTAAAAATCCTGGTATTAAAATTGATCATGCGGTGTGTTTAAAGGCGGATATTTTAAAGATACCAGTTATTAATGAATTAGAAGTAGCTTATCATTATTTAGCTAATAATGTTAAAATAATTGGTATTACTGGATCAAATGGTAAGACAACTACAACAACTATTACTTATGAGATTTTAAAAAAAGCTAATTTACCAGTTCATTTAGGTGGAAATATTGGCTATCCAATGTGTTCTTTAATTGATAAAGTTAAAGAAAATGAAATAATTGTTTTAGAAATATCTTGTCAACAACTTCATGATTTTAAAGATTTTAAAACTGATATTGGTGTTTTAACTAATTTAGTACCTGTTCATTTAGATCATTTTAAAACGTATGAAAATTATAAATATCATAAAAGTCGTATTTTCGACCATCATGATAGTTCTAATGTAGCTATTTTAAATGGAACAGATGAAGATGTTATGGATATTACTAAAAATATAAAATCAAAAAAAATATTATTTTCCTCAATAGTTAAAAATGATTTATATATAATGGATGGTTATATATGGTATAACGAAGATAAGATAATAGCTTTGGAAGATATTATTCTTAAAGGTAATCATAATTATGAAAATATAATGTGTGCAATAGCTATTGCTAAAGAGTTTAAGGTTAACAATAATGTTATTAAAGATGTTTTAAAAAACTTTTTTGGAGTTGCTCATCGATTAGAATTTGTTAAAGAAATTAATCATATAAGTTTTTATAATGATTCTAAAGCAACCAATGTTAAATCAACACAAATAGCCTTAAGAGCTTTTACTAATCCTACTATTTTATTATTAGGTGGTTTAGACCGAAAACATTCTTTTGATGATTTGGTTATTGATATGAAACATGTTAAACAAGTTATTTGTTATGGTGAAACAAAACAAAGAATTAAAGAATTTTGTGATAAAAATAATTTTAAATGTCAAGTTGTCAATACTTTAGAAGAAGCAACAATCGAAGCTTATAAAAAAGCTACTGGTGGTGATGTTATTTTATTAAGTCCTGCCTGTGCTTCTTGGGATCAATATAAATGTTTTGAAGATCGAGGTAATGAATTTAAAAGAGTTATTGAACAAATGAGGTGATTTAATGGATATATTTAATGTTGTATGGAAAAAGTATGATGATGATAAAAAATATGTTGTTGGCCATTTAATTTATGACAAAAATTGGTTTTTCAAATATAATAATCTTAGAGAACCTTTAAATAAAGGATTTAGACCTTTTGTTGAAATGCCTAATCCGCATATAACTTATTTTTCTAAAACTTTGTTTAAGACTTTTAGTAGTCGTTTAGCTCATAAAAATAGGGAATATATGAAAAAAACAGATAGTCAATTAATTACTGATCATATTTTAGTTCTTTATAAAAAATAGTTTGAAAGGAAAAGTTGTATGCAAAGAAAAGATATTTCTTTATTTAAACCAATAAGTGAAGAACCAAGAGGTTTTACTAAAAAATATTGGATTTCTGATGAAATTAACAAATTGGTTAAATATAATAATGATTTTTATAAAGATCAAGATGTAATGGAAAAGTTAGCTTCAGTTATTTTAAATTGTTTAGATATCAATGTTGTTAAAGTAGAGTTAGGAAAAAGTTTAATTGGTAATTGTTGTTTAATAGATACTTTTTTAAATGATGATGAGGTATTATATGAAGTAGATGGTTTTTGGGCTATTGTTGAATCTAATAATGTAAATGCTGATATTGCTACTTCTTTTTCAAAAGTATTTTATAAGTTTTCAAAACTTTATAATGTTAAAAAAGATGAATTAGAAAATATTAAAAAAGATTATATTAGATTAATTTTAGGAGATTGTTTAATTGGTAATGAAGACCGTAAACTTAAAAATGTGGCTCTTATTTTTAATGAAAGAACTAAAGTTTATCGTTTAGCTCCTTCATTTGATAATGCTTTAGCTTTCCATGCTTATAATTTATTAGATAAAGAAGCGGTCGCTTATATTGGTAATCAATATTTTAATGTTACGGATGTTATGAAATATTTATATGATAATTATTTAGATATTGTTGAACCAATTATGGATAAAGTAGATAATTTTGTTGATAATACTTTAGTTAATTTATTATCAGGTTTGGAAATAGATCAAGCTAAAAAAGAATATATTATTAATTATATGGAAAATATTAAAAGGAGAAAATATGAAAATAAAAGATATTAAAGGTCGAGAAATACTAGATTCAAGAGGTAATCCAACGGTTGAGGTAGATGTTATTTTAGAAAATGATATTATGGGACGTGCTAGTGTTCCTAGTGGTGCTTCAACAGGAAGCCGAGAAGCTTTAGAATTAAGAGATGGTGGCACAAGATTTAAAGGTAAAGGTGTTTTAAAAGCTGTTAATAATGTTAATACTTTAATTAGAAATAAATTAATTAGTATGGATGTTTACGACCAAGAATTAATTGATAATACTTTATTAAGTTTAGATGGTACTGAAAATAAATCTAAATTAGGAGCTAATGCTATGTTAGGTGTATCAATGGCTTGCTTAAAAGCAGCTAGTTTATGTAGCAATAAACCTTTATATCGTTATTTAGGGGAAGGTAAAACTTTACCAATAGCTATGATGAATATTTTAAACGGTGGAGTTCATGCTGATAACAATTTGGATTTTCAAGAATTTATGATTATTCCTTTTGCTAAAACAATGAAAGAAAGAATTAGAATTGGTTGTGAAATTTTTCAAACTTTGAAAGCCGTTTTAAAACAAAAAGGATATAATACAAATGTTGGTGATGAAGGTGGTTTTGCACCTGATTTAAAAAGTAATCAAGCTGCTTTAGATATGATTATGGAAGCTATTAAAGAAGCTGGTTATATTGCAGGAACTGATGTTTCTATTGGCTTAGATATTGCTGCTAGTGAGTTTTACAATAATGGTTTTTATGAATTAAAAGGGGAAAATAAAAGATTAAATGTTGATGAATTAATAAATTTTTATGAAGAATTAATAAATAAATATCCAATTATTTCTATTGAAGATCCTGTTGATGAAAACGATTGGGATGGCTTTATTAAAATAACAAATAAGTTGGGTTCTAAAATTCAATTAGTTGGTGATGATTTATTTGTAACTAATATTAAATATTTACAACGGGCTATTGATAATAAAGCTGGTAATGCTATTTTACTTAAACTTAACCAAATTGGAACGGTTAGTGAAATGCTTAAAACAATAGCTTTAGCTAAAAAACATAACTATAAAACGATTATTTCTCATCGTAGTGGGGAAACTGAAGATACGATGATTGCTGATATAGCGGTTGCTTTAAATTTAGGTCAAATAAAAACCGGTTCATTATCGAGAACTGATAGAGTTTGTAAATATAATCAATTAATGAGAATTGAAGAAAATATAGAGTAACATCTATATTTTTTGTTGTATAAAAATATCTTTATTATCGCAACATAAACATAGAATAGATATGGGAGGGATAATATGTTTGGTAATTTTACCGAAGAAGCAAGAAAAATATTAGTAAATGCTAAGTTAGAAATGAATGAATTAAAACATCCTTATGTTGGTAGTGAACATTTAATGTTAGCTATTTTAAAAGATAATAATAATGTCACTAAAAAATTAAAGCAATATAATTTAGACTATGAAATATTTAAAAATAAGATAATTGAAACAATTGGCGTTGGTAGTAAAGTAAGTCAATGGTTTCTATATACACCTTTACTTAAAAGAGTTATGGAAAATGCTTTAGTCGATAGTAAAGAAAATAATGGCGATGTTACAATTGAAAGTCTTTTTTCTAATTTACTAGAAGAAGGAGAAGGGGTTGCAATTAGAATTATGCTAAGTTTAAATATTGACTTAGATAATCTATACCATGATTTTAGTTATAAAATATTTAATAAGAAAAAAAAGAATAAAAAATTATTATTAGAAGAATTAGGAACAGATTTAACTAAAAAAGCTAGTAATAATGAATTAGATCCGGTCATTGGTAGAGAAAAAGAAATAAAAAGGATTTTAGAAATATTATCTCGCAGAACAAAAAATAATCCTTTATTAATTGGGGAAGCTGGAGTTGGTAAAACGGCTATTGTTGAAGAACTAAGTCGTTTAATTGAAAATGGTGATGTACCAGTTAATTTGAAGAATAAAAGAATTATTAGTTTAGATATGGCTTCAACAGTAGCTGGCACTAAATATCGAGGTGAGTTTGAAGACCGAGTTAGAAAAATATTAAAAGAAGTCGAAGATAATGATGATATTATTTTATTTATTGATGAAATTCATACTTTAGTTGGAGCTGGTGGTGCTGAAGGAGCTATTGATGCTTCTAATATTTTTAAGCCAGCTTTGGCTAGGAATAAATTAAGATGTATTGGAGCAACAACAACTAGTGAGTATAAAAAATATATTGAGGAGGATAAAGCTTTAGAAAGAAGGTTTCAAAAGGTTAATATTGAAATACCTAATAAAGAAACGGTTAAACAAATCTTATTACAATTAAAACCTATTTATGAAAGTTATCATAATGTTTTAGTAGATGATAAAATAATTGATAGTATTATTTCTTTAAGTGAAAAGTATATTTACGACAGAAATCAACCGGATAAAGCGATTGATATTTTAGATGAAGTTTGTGCTAAAGCTAGTTTGAAAGAAAGTGCTGAGTTAATTAACTATAACCTTTTAGTTAAAGATTTACAAGCGATTATTAAAAACAAAAATACAGCGGTGATTAATAATGATTTTAAAAAAGCTTCTTTATTTAAAACAACTGAATTTGAATTAATGGATAAAATAAACACTTTAGAACTCCAGTTATGTAATTGTCTTAAAGAAGTAACTTTAAATGATGTTGCTAATGTGATTAATGCTAAAACTAAAATACCGGTTTATGAAATATTAAATGATGGAAAAGTTTTAATTGAAAATATTAAAAAAGAAATAAGTTCACAAATAGTTGGGCAAGATGAAGCTTTAGAAGAAGTAATTAATATTGCTCAAAAATTAAAGCTTGGTTTTAAAGATGATAATAAGTGTTATTCTTTTATGTTTGCGGGTTCATCAGGTGTTGGTAAAACCCAGCTAGCTAAAATATTTGGTAAAGTAATAGCTGGTGATAATGTTATTAAATTAGATATGAGTGAATATAGTGAAGCTCATAGTATAAGTAAATTTGTTGGAGCTCCTCCGGGATATGTTGGTTATAATGATAATAAAAACATATTAGAAGAAATAAGAAATAAACCATTTTCTGTTTTAATTCTAGATGAAATTGAAAAAGCTCATGCGAGTATTATTAATTTATTGTTTCAAATATTAGATGAAGGAGTTGTTAAAGATAGTAAAGGAATCGAAGTTAGATTTAATAATGTTATTATTGTAATGACTTCTAATATTGGGTTTGATGAAATAAATGTTGGATTTAACAAAAATAATGATAGTAATACAAAACTAAAAGAACAATTTAGTTTACCGTTTATTAATCGGATTGATAATATTATTAGTTTTAATAAATTAAAAGAAGTTGATATTAAAACTTTGATTGATATTAAAACGAAAGCTTTAATAAAAAAATATAAAAATAAAAAAATAATCATTAAAATAGATGATAAAGTTGTTGACGAATTAATTAAGTTATCTAATTATAAAGAATTTGGAGCAAGAAAAATTGATAAATTAATTAAAGTTAAAATT
>JAVXGE010000047.1:0-6900 GCA_036657555.1 Bacilli bacterium | reverse complement strand
ATGGCTTTTTTAACTAATAAATTCATGATCATTGGACTTAAATCTTTTAATTTACTAATTCTTAAATTTAACAAATAAGAAACCATTCCTACTGTCATAGTTTTAGGTATTTCTTTTTTATAAAGATGTTTTTCATAATAATTTTTTTTATAAAAATAATAAACAATAAATATAGCAAGAGGAATTAAAAAGATAAAATATTTATATATTCCTAAAGGTATAAAATATTCAATTAATAATCTTAAACAAGTTAAACAAACAAAAGTAAAAACAATAGTATTTATTGATCGTTTAAAATTAGTTTTTTGATAATAATTAAAAACACCAAAAATAATAAGACTTGTAATTAAGGTTATTCCATTTGTAACATAAAAATTAATATCTAATTTCATAAAAAGCTCCTATCAAAAAAGCTTACTTAAAAGCCTCTATTTCTTAAAAATGCTGGCACATCACCTTCATCATCAGATTCTTGATATGTCGTTTTATAAGTATGTAATGGTTGTTGACCATCTTCAAAACCAGTTGCAATAACTGTAACAATTAATTCATCATTTAAATTTTCATTAATTACAGCTCCAAAAATAGTGTTTATATCCGTATTAGCACTTGTTCTAATAATTTCAACAGCTTCTTCAACTTCAAATAAAGTTAAATTAGCGCCACCGGTTATATTGATAATAGCATCGGTAGCTCCACTAATACTAGTTTCTAATAATGGACTTGATACAGCTTGTCTAGCAGCTTCTGTAGCTCGTCCTTCTCCAACACCCATACCAATACCAATTAAAGCATTACCTCTTTTTTCCATAACGGCTTTAACATCGGCAAAATCTAAATTAATTAATCCTGCTACAGCAATTAAATCACTAATTGATTGAACGCCGCGTCGTAATACATTATCGACTTCTTTAAATGATTCTAATAAAGGTGTCGTTTTATCGATAATATCTCTTAAACGATCATTAGGAATAATAATTAAGGTGTCAACATGCTTTTTAAGTTCTTCTAAGCCAGAAATAGCTTGTTGCATTCTTTTTTTACCTTCGAAACTAAAAGGTTTAGTTACAATACCAACGGTTAAAGCTCCTAATTCTTGGGCTATATCAGCTATTACGGGGGCAGCTCCGGTTCCAGTTCCACCACCCATACCACAAGTTACAAAAACCATATCAGCTCCTTTTAAGGCAGCTTCAATTTCATCTTTACTTTCTAAAGCAGCTTCTTTTCCAACTTGAGGATTAGCTCCAGCTCCTAAACCATTAGTAAGATCTGATCCTATTTGTATTTTAACTGGGGCTTTTGAATTATTTAACACTTGTAAATCAGTATTAGCAACAATAAAGTCAACGCCTTTAACTCCTGATTCAATCATTCGATTAACGGCATTATTGCCGCCACCACCAATTCCTATTACTTTAATATTAGCTAACTGATCCATTTCCAATCCAAACATATTATTTCCTCCCTTTACTCACCAAAGAAATATCCAAATACTTTACCTAACATTGAATCATTAGTTGTATTTTTTCTTGGTGACGATAAAATATCCATTTCATCATTACTTATCATTGAATAATCTTTACCTTTTAATTTTAATTTATTAACAAAATAAATAATGTTACCAATGGCCGAAGAAAATTTATTATTTCTAAGACCAATTAAGTTTATATTACCTATTATAGCACAATTTCCTAATTTTTCTCTACAAATTTCATCAAAATTAAGCATATTAGTAATTCCACCTGTAACAAAGATAAAATTAGGTTTACGATTAGTTAAAGTATTAAGTTGCTCCTTAGCAAAATTAAGAATTTCATCGATTCGTGAAGCAACAATTTCACTTATTTCATATTGATTTATTTTAATTACTTCACCAATTTTATTAGTTACTTCAACTGTTTCATTTAAAGAAGCTTTATTTTTATGAGCTAAAGCAAACTGTTCTTTTAATCTACAAGCTGTTTCTAAATCTAATTTATACATATAAGCAATATCACTGTCCACTTTAGAACTACCCATACTAACAATATTATGTTTAACAATAATACCTTTATTATACAAAGAAACTTCCGTTTTCTCACTACCAATATTAATAATACAACTAATATCATTATCAACTTCACTTGTTCTAAAAGCATATATATCACCAATACAACCAAGTGAAATATCAACAACATCTAAACCAACACTGTTTAAAAGTCCAACCACCGAATAGATATTTTTCTTCGGAGATGTTACCATAATTGCTCTAGTACTTAAATTAGAACTAACTTGTCCCAAAGGATCTTTTGTCGTTCCACTATCCGTTTCAAAATCAATCGGAATAATTGTAACCATTTCTTTAGTAACATTAATAGCATTCTTCATAGCTACTTGTAAAACATTAATTACATCATTACCATTAATATTATCATTTTCTATT
The DNA here is from genome assembly GCA_036657555.1 of Bacilli bacterium. Lineage (GTDB taxonomy): Bacteria > Bacillota_I > Bacilli_A > RF39 > UBA660 > Faecisoma. Next base: position 4,475 of record JAVXGE010000047.1, on the reverse strand, counting down.
TTTAAAGAACCTTTAATCATTACAAAATCAGCAAAATAACTAGGAATAATAGCAATAACTTTTTTAATTTCAAACCCCAGCATTGCTCCTATTTCTTTTAATGCCGCATTAATACAAGCTTTAGCTTCCGTTATATCTGTTATTAAACCCTTTTTAATACCTCTAGATTTAACGCAACAAGTAGCTAATAAATTATATCGTCCATGATATAATTCACAAACAACAATCTTTATTGTATCCGAACCAATATCAATACTTGTATATATATGACGCATTAACCTCACCTACATTTCTTATATAATTATACAATATTTTTTAACATTTGTAAAAGCTTTTATTTAAGTATCTCAAAATTATTGCCATAGTCAAGATATAAAATACCTTTTTCATTCGGTAAACTTTCCATAATACTTAAATACTTATTTAATTTATTAAACGTACCAATATTAACATAAACATAATTACCATCATTCATAGATAATAAAAACCGATTATCATCAACCTCATTAGGAACAAATTTTATCTCTGATATTTTACCTAAAACATCAACATCTAACTTACCCATTTCTATAATAAAATCATTAAAATAAGTATCCGTTATATAATTTAAAACAGTTGGAACACTATATAATTCATTTGTTCGACCATCTAATAAAATAGTTTGATTCTCCGAATTATAATAAAATAAAGGTCTATTTTCAATAACTTCAATATAAACTTTCGTAAACTTTTTTTTATAAACCTTAACTTCTTTAATATAATTATCTTTTTCTAAACGCTGTTTGATTTGAAAACTTAGATTTTTTATTGTAGCTGGATAATCACTAAGATTAGCCTTTTCAATTATTTCTTGATCCGTTAAATAATAATTATTTTTAATATAAATATTAGTTATTTTGACATTTAAAACAACCATTATACTAATCCCAATAACAATAATAACTAAAAAGAAAACCATAATTCGATCAAAACGAACCCTTCTTTTTATCTTTTTTTTCATTCGACAAATTCCTGTTCAATAATTAAATCAACATTATATTTTTCCTTTATTAAATTTTTTATTTCCATAATTAAATTGCGAATATCACTAGCTTTAGCATTATCTTTATTAATAATAAAATTAGCATGTTTTAAACTAACTTGAGCTCCCCCTAATATTTTACCTTTATATCCTAATTCTTCAATTAATCTTCCAGCATAATCATCAACTGGATTTCTAAAAACCGAACCAGCCGATGGATATTCTAAAGGTTGACTTATTAACCTTCTTTGTTTACGCTCATTAATAACATCTTCAATTAATTTACTATCCCCAAACTTTAAAACAAGCTTAGCCGAAAGACAAATATAATTAGGATTTTTTTGTAAAAAGCTTGTACGATAATGAAAGGCTAAATCTTTATTATATAAAGTTATAACATCAAAATTAGGTGTTAAAACGCTTACTTCGCTTACAATATAACCCATATCACTTTTATAAGCTCCGGCATTCATAAAAATAGCGCCACCGATTGACCCCGGAATACCTGAAGCAAACTCTAAACCAGACAAACCTAATTTAGCGGCTTTTAAAGCTAATTTAACTAAATTATATCCCGCACCAACCGTAATAATTGTATCATCAACTTTAAAATCTTTAAACTCATCTAATTTAATAATAACCCCGTCATATAATGTATCATTAAATAATAAATTAGAGCCATTACCAATTAATTTATATTTTATCTTTTTATCTTTTAGATATTTTAATAATTTAATTAAATTAGAAACATTACTAGGGCTTACTAAAGCTAAAGCTGGTCCACCAACTTTATATGTTGTAAAATTTTTCATTAAAGGATTTTCTAATACTTTTCCAACTTTTAATTTTTTAATTTCATTTACAATATCCATACTTACTTCCTATCTATCAAATTTAAAATATTGTCGTAAATAATACTTGCACTATTATTAACTTGCATTTGTTTTAAATTGTTTTTAATATTCTTTATTGTTTTAGAATCATTAATTAATTTATCAACTTCTCTTACTAAAATATCTCCTTTTAAATCTTTCTCCTCAACCATAATACCAGCCTTATTATTAATTAAATCAATAGCGTTTTTATATTGATGATTATTAGTAACATAAGGACTAGGAATAATAATTGAAGGTATTTCTAAAGCTATAATTTCACTTAAAGTACTAGCTCCAGCCCTAGTTATCATAATATCTGTTTGTTGCATAATCCTTGTCATTTGATCAATATAAGCAACAATCTTAACATTTTTAGGAAACATAAATTTACTAATCTTTTCATAATCAGCTTGCCCCGTTACATATAATATTTCATAATCTTTATCATTAAATAAACTCATTGTTTTAATTAAAAACTCATTTACTTTACTAGCTCCTAAAGAACCCATAACAACTAAAACCAATTTCTTATTATCAATTAAATTAAAATCTTTTTTATTAATTGGTTTTACTTTTAAAGCATCCTCACTACAAGGGTTACCCGTTAAAATAGCTTTTTCTTTAGGAAAATATTGCTTAGATGATTTAAAGCTTAAACCTATCATATCAGCGTAATTACTTAAATATTGATTAGCTTTACCCGGAACACTGTTTTGTTCATGAATAAAGGTCTTAAAGCCTAATTTAGAAGCCGTTTTGATAACTGGCACTGTTACATAACCACCAAATCCCATAACAACATCCGGTTTAAAATCTTTCATTAGTTTTTTACATTTTTTATTAGCTTGCATTAAACATTTAATTGTTTTAAAATTCTTAAATAAATGTCTGCGATTAAATCCATATATTTCTATTTCTTCATAAGGTATATCATACTTAGGAACAATATCCTTTTCCATTCGGTTGTGGGTACCGATATATAGAAATTGCGTATCCTTATTACTTGCTTTTATTTTATTAATAACGGCTAACGCCGGATATATATGCCCACCAGTACCACCAGCACTTATAATAACCTTCATATTATCAATACCTTTCTTAATATATTATATCATAATTATATGTAATAACCAATATTTTTAGAATTTTAGAACTTACATTACTCGACATAATATTAAAATAATCATAATTTACTCATGATTATTCTTTACGAAAAATATTTTTAGTGTCAACAGCTTCTTTTGTTAATTCATTTATAAAGGTTATTTTATAATGACAAATACTAGCTATCTTTTCAATATTCTCAAAAACAGGTTCTCGATAACCTCGTTCCCAACCACTAAGTGTTGTTTGATCAACTTTTAACAAATGAGCTAATTGTTTTTGCGTAAGTTTTTGATCATTACGCATTTTTTTAAAATTTTTCCTATCATACAACCACCAGTCATAATTATTGCATAATGCACTAAAATTGTGTATAAATAGTGCAATTTGTCTTATTATGACTGTTTTATAACAATATATACAAAAAGACATCCAAATTGGATGTCCATTATAACTTCAACTATTTTGAAATTATACCGTTAATTTTAAATTGTTAATAGCTAATTGTAATGCTGTTGTTTTAGCATCAACTTCAGATTGTAACATACTGTTTGTAATAGCTGTTTCAGCAGCTGTTAAAGCAGTTGTATATACTGTATATGTTTCTGCGGTATATTTACCATCAGCATTTGTAATCTTTAAAGTTTTAACTTGTTCAACAATATTATATTGAGCATCAACTAATGTTTGTAATTCAGTTAGAACTAAATCCTTTTTAACTAATTTACCTTGAGCATCTGTTAATTGTGTAATTTTCATAGCAATTAAATTATAAGCTGTTTCAGGAATATTATTTGTAGTATTACTCATTGTAATATATTCTTTCCAACTTGCAGCTGTATAATCTGTTTCAATTAAAGCACTAAGTGTATTTTTTAAAGTACTTAATTCATCAGCATTATCAAATACTAATGCTGTTTTAGCATCTTTAATTGCAGCTATTTTTGTATTAATTAAAGCATAAGTAGTTTCATTATTAGTATTACCTGTTAAATCAGTTAATACTTTCCAACTTGCTGTTGTATAATGTGTACTTACTAAACCAGTATTTAATTTAGCTTCATCTAAAGCAGCTTGGTTTTCAAATACTAAACCAGTAAGAGCTTTTTGAAGAGCAGTTGTTTTAGCCGTTACATTTGCATTTGTAACTTCTGGTAACTTAAGAGCATCAGCTAAAGCCTTATAAGTTGCAGCTGTATATTCAACTTCAACTTTTGCATTAGCAGTTGTTTTTTCAGTTTCTAAAGCAGCTTGTGTTTTAAATACTAAACCTTCTTTAGCTGTATTAATAGCCGTTATTTTAGCTACAATTTCAGCATGTGTAGTTTCTGGTAAAGCAAGAGCTGTTGTTAAGAATCCAAATGATTCTGTTGTATATTCAGCTTCTGTTAAACCATGAATTTCTAAAGCATCTACTGTTGCTTGGTTTTCAAATACTAAACCAGTAAGAGCTTTTTGAAGAGCAGTTGTTTTAG
>JAVXGE010000046.1:0-7300 GCA_036657555.1 Bacilli bacterium | reverse complement strand
GAGTTAGTGTGATGAAGGAATTATTAATAAATAATATTATACCTTGTACTATAAATATAACAGCTGGTTTTTACGTTTTAAAAACAATATTAAATGTTAAAATCGATTTTAAAGATTTTAAGGTATATATAGCAATAGCTCTTTTAATTATTACTAATGTTTTAAATTGTCTATTTGTTCCTAATGAGATAAGAATTATTTTCTCAACCATTTTAATGGGGATAGGTAATTATTTTGTTTTTAGAAAGAAAGCTAAAGAAACAGTTCTTAGTACAATTTGTTTGCAATTAATATTTTTAATTTCAGAAATTATTTTTGCAGGTTGTTTGATACTATTGACTAATGCTGATGGACAAATAATGATAAGTTCATATTTGGGCCAATTAGTTACTAATATAATTATTTCTTTAATTGCGATAGCGCTGTGTAACATTAAGCTAATTAAACTTGGTTATAATAAATTAATAAAAATAACAAATTGGATAAAAATTCGACATATTATTGTTTTAGTAACCATATTAATGATTGCTATAAATATTTTGTTAGCTTTTGTATATTATGAAAAGAGTATATTTTATATTTTAACTTTAAATTTAATTTTCTTTATTATATATGGGTTTATAACGTATGAAATATTTGCCGAAAAAAATAACAGTTTGAAGATTCAAGCTGAAAATAAAGCGTTAGTAGATAATCTAGGTGAATATGAAAAAATGCTTGATTATCAAAGAGTAGCTAATCATGAAAATAAGAATCAATTATTATTAATTAAAAATATGATTAATAAAAATGAGGAAAATATTGTTGCATATATTGATGAAGTGGTTCATGAAAAAAGAGAAGATAATGAAAACTTATATTATCGAGCTAAGAAAATACCAACGGGAGGATTGCAAGGTATTGTTTATCAAAAAATGTTAGTTATGCAAGAAAAGGGAATTAAAATAAATTTAGATGTTAGTCGTGATATTAAACAATTAGATTTTAATAAACTAACAGCTAAGCTTAATTATGATTTATGTCGGATCATGGGTGTTTTATTAGATAATGCAATTGAAGAAACTTTGAAAGTTGAAGAAAAAGAGATAGCTATTTTAATATATAAAGAAGCTGGTTACTTAGGCGTTAGTATTTCTAATCATTTTAAAGAAATGCCTAATTTAGAATTGATTGATCAAAAAGGATATACAACTAAAAGTAGTGGGCATGGGTTTGGGTTATCTTTAGTAAAGCAAATAGTTGATGGTAACAGTGAAATTGTTAATGAAAGAAGTATAACAAAAGATATATTTTGTCAAATAGTTAAAATAAAAATGTAGAAAGGCTGTGTATCATTCTACATTTTTTATTATAATTTTTATTATTAATTATTTAATTAAACTTGCTGGGCATTCCGGTTCATCAACAATTATTACGAAACAAGCTTGACTACCCAAACCAGCTACTAATGAACCTAAACCGGCAAGAACAGTTGCTAAAAATCCCATGTTTATTCCTCCTTCCTTTTTATTCTTTTATATTCAAATATATAAAATATTTAAATAGCTTTTTTGGCTAGATATGTTTTATAATTATCGTAAGGTAAGTTGAATAATTTATAAATAGTTGGTGAAATCATAAAACACTGAACTATTAAAGCGGAAATGAAAGTATTTGCTATAAAATTATTGGTTATAAATAAAGCACAAAATGAATAAATAATAGCTACTAAAACGGATAAATATTTATAACATAATCTTCTTTTAGGATTAACGATTGGTCGTTTATAAGTATCAGCCGGAGCGTTTTTATAAAATAAAACAATGGTTATTATTCCTAGAATTGCTTTAATAAAAGAAGGCATAATAATTTCTTTGCAAAAAATTGGAACACCGATGAATATAATGATTGAACTTAATAAGCATATCCAACTTTTAGTAGCGTGTAATCCAAAAGAAGGCATGCGGATAAAATTGTATATTAATAAGAAAATTAATAATTCGGCAAATAAATTTAAAAAATAAGCTAAAATGCCAATGACAACTAGTTTCGTTATTAACAAATAGATGCCTTCTAAACCGTATTTTATTTCAGCTAATTTAGTTGAAGAATATTTAGGATTATTATTTTTAATAAGGCTGATACAACTATTAACTATTTTTTCTTTCATTTTAAAACTCCTCTAGTTTCAATATTAACAGTTTTCGACATTTAAAGCTTAAATTTTGTCTAAGATAAGCTAATAGCTGACTAAAGTGGCTATGCTAAAGTAAAAAATAATGTATACTATATGCTTAAGACGCTAAAAAGCTAGTTTGAAGCAGTTTGGTCTTATTTTAGGTGTGGTAGTGGTAAAATCTAAAATGCTCGCGGTTTTGTCGAATTTTGTCGAATTTTGAATGTTTAAAAATGTTTTATTCGATGAAATAGAAGATATAATTAATATTGTAAACGAGATTACTAGAAGGGAGATTTAGACAAATGAGAGGTAAAGTAAAATGGTTCAATAATGACAAAGGTTTTGGCTTTATTGAATACAAAGATGGCGAAGACATTTTTGTACACTATTCTTCGATTTTAACAGAGGGATTTAAAACTTTGGTTGAAGGTCAATATGTTGAATTTGAATTAGTTCGTACAGATAAAGGGCTTCAAGCTAAAAATGTTGTTGAAATTAAAGTAGCTTTAGTATAAGCTTCTTTTTTTATATTATAATCACATAAAATTACATATTTTTTTAAATAATCTATGATATAATATTTGTAGGAGGATTGATATCGTGAAAATAAATATACGAGGAAGTAAAATCAAAATTACCGATGCTATGAAGGAATATGTTCAAAATAAAGTTGGAAAGCTTGATAAATATCTTGATAATCCTAGTGAAATTACGGCTAATATTTTAGTACAAGTTAAAGGAAAAGATCAAACAGTTGAAGTTACTATTCCTGCTAAAAAGTTTATACTAAGAGCTGAAGATACTCATACTGATTTTTATGCGGCTGTTGATTTAGTATCAGAAAAACTAGAACGGCAAGTTAGAAAAAATAAGACAAGAATGAATAAAAAAATAGATAAAAAGGATTTAATTTTTAACATCAATTTTGAAACAGAAAAGGATGAAGAAGATAATAGAAAAATTGTTAAAAGAAAAGATATTGAAACAAAACCAATGAGTGAGGAAGAAGCAATTTTACAAATGAATTTATTAGGACATAGTTTCTTTGTTTTTGAAAATGAAAATACAAATAAAATAAATATTTTATATCGAAGAAATGATGATGATTTTGGTTTAATTGAAACAAAATAAGGTGAATTTCACCTTTTTTTGTTATTTAACTTAAAATAACTATTATTTTGAGTTATTTTTTGATATAATTATTTATGGTGTATTAAGAAATACAAAGAGAGGATGAACAAAATGAAATTTTTAAAAAGATTATTTGACCACGAATATAAAGAACTAGAAAGGTTTGAACTACAAGCTAAGGAAGTTATGGCTTTAGAAGATGATATGACTAAATTGAGTGATAGTCAATTAAAAGATAAAACCGAAGAATTTAAAACAAGATTAAATGATGGTGCGGATTTAGAAGATATTTTAGTTGAAGCTTTTGCTGTTGCTAGAGAAGCAGCTTTTCGTGTTATAGGCGAAAAACCATATTACGTTCAAGTGATTGGTGGATTAGCAATTCATTATGGTAATATATCAGAGATGAAAACTGGAGAAGGTAAAACTTTAACTTCAACGATGCCAGCTTATTTAAATGCTTTAACTGGTAAAGGGGTTCATATCATAACGGTTAATGAATATTTGGCTAATCGTGACGCTAATTGGATGGGTAATATCTATAGATTTTTAGGTTTAACTGTTGGGGTTAATTTAAGAGAACAAACACCAAGTGAAAAAAAAGAACAATATTTATGTGATATTTTATATTCAACTAATAATGAAATAGGGTTTGATTATTTAAGGGATAACATGGTTGTTAAAGCTAGTGATCGTGTTCAAAGAAAACTAAATTTTGCAATTGTCGATGAAGTCGATTCAGTTTTAATTGATGAAGCAAGAACGCCTTTAATTATATCTGGTGGAGCAATGCAATCAGCTAATTTATATATGCAAACTGATAAATTTGCTAAAAGTTTAAAGGAAAATGCAGGTTATTTGTATGATGAAAAAACCAAAGCTGTAACTTTAGATGATAAAGGTACTTTAGAAGCTGAAAAAGCTTTTAATATAAGTAATTTATATGATATTGAAAATACAACTTTAGTGCATTATATAAATCAAGCTTTAAAAGCTAATTATGCTATGAAACTTGATTTCGACTATGTTGTTCATGATGGAGCTATTGTTATTGTTGATCCTTTTACGGGAAGATTAATGCAAGGAAGGGCTTATTCCGATGGTTTACATCAAGCTATTGAAGCTAAAGAAAATGTTAATATAAATGAAGAAACGAAAACGTTAGCAACGATAACTTTTCAAAATTTATTTAGAATGTATAATAAATTAGCTGGTATGACAGGAACAGCAAAAACCGAAGAAGAAGAATTTAGAGATATTTATAACATGTATGTTATTCAAATACCTACAAATAAACCGATTGTTAGAAATGATGAGGTTGACTTAGTTTTTGCAACTCAAAAAGGTAAATATAAAGCTATTGTTAATGAAATAAAAGATCGATATACTAAAGGACAACCTGTTTTAGTTGGAACAATTGCTGTAGAAACAAGTGAATTGTTAAGTTCGATGCTTAAAAAAGAACGTGTTCCACATGAAGTTTTAAATGCTAAAAATAATGCTCGGGAAGCTGAAATCATTAGCAACGCTGGGGCTAAAGGATCGGTAACGATAGCTACTAATATGGCTGGTCGTGGTACCGATATTAAATTAGGTGAAGGTGTTAAAGAAGTTGGCGGTTTATGTGTAATAGGCTCAGAGCGACATGAATCAAGAAGAATTGATAATCAATTAAGAGGACGGTCTGGCCGACAAGGAGATCCTGGTTTTACAAGATTTTATGTTTCATTTGAAGACGAATTAATGATAAGATTTGGAACGGATCGAGCTAAATTAATGCTTGAAAAAGTTGGATTTTCTGATGATCAATCAATTAGTTTAAAAATGTTATCTAATTCAATTGAAACAGCTCAAAAGAGAGTTGAAGGTAATAATTTTGATATCCGTAAAAGTTTATTAGAATATGACAATGTTGTTAATGAACAAAGAGAAATTATTTATGAAAAACGTAATGCTATATTAGATAATGAATCAATTCATGACAATGTTTTAAGCGTTTTTAAAGATTTTATTACACATTTAATTGAAAGTCATGTTGAAGATGGTAAATTAATTGGTCAGAATATTAATGAAATATTAGAATTAGTAAATAGTCAAATTTTAAATAAGAAAATAACTTTAGATGATTTACAAGATATGAAAATTGATGAAATTATTAACTTTATTTGTACAAAAATAATTTTAGAATATGAAGCAAAAGTTGAAGAAGTACCTAAAGAGATTATTTCAGAATTTGAAAAAGCTATTTATTTAAGAGTTATTGATATGCACTGGATGGAACATATTAATTCATTATCTTTATTAAGAGAAGGAATTCACTTACGTAGTTATGCTCAAGAAAATCCTTTAAGAGCTTATACTAGTGAAGGTTTTGAATTATTTGATAATATGTTAGATACAATTGAAAAAGAAACAACAATGTATATATTAAAAGCCGAGATAAGACAAAATGCAGTTCGTAAACAAGTAGCTAAAGGACAAGCTGTTGAAGATAATAGTAAACAAAAGAAAAAGGAACCTAAAAAAGTTATTAAACCAGGACGTAATGAATTATGTCCTTGTGGATCAGGTAAAAAATATAAACAATGTTGTGGAAAGTAGGAAAAGTATGAATGAAAAGAAAAAAGGTTTAATTATTGCAATATCATTAGCCGTAGTAATATTATTAATGATTATTATAGGTGTTACAGGTGGCAAAAAAGGTGAAAAAATATATCAAAAATTTGAAGAAGCCTTAACTAAAGAAAGTAATACATTAATTTATATCGGACGACCAACTTGTGGTTATTGTTCTTTAATGCAACCTAATTTAGATGATATGACTAAACGTTATAAATTTAATTATTTATATGTTAATACTGATGATTTAAGTAGTAATTATTTAAATCAAATTATTTCTAAACTAGGTATTGAAAAGGTAACGACTCCATATTTAGCTGTTGTATCAAATAAAGGTGTTGTTGCTAAACAAGAAGGTTTTACTGATTATGATAAAACTTTTGAATTTTTACAAAAAAATAATATAATTGGTAAAGAAGAAAAGTTATTACTTAATTATATTGATTTTGATCAATATAAAACTTTAATTGCTGAAGATAAAGCTAATGTTATTGTTATTGGTCAAAGTACTTGTGGTTATTGTATCCAAGCTAAATTAATTTTAAATCAAATAGCTGAAGAAGAAAAAGTAACTATTAATTATTTAAATGTTTCTTATTTAACAGAAGAACAAGGTAAAGAATTTGAAAAGAGTTTTGAATATTTTTCTAAGGAATGGGGAACACCAATCTTATTTATTAGTAAACAAGGTAAAATGTTAGATATTAAAGAACAACTTGGGACTAAAGAAGAATATAAAGAAATATTGAAAAAACAAGGAATTTTATAATATGAATAGTGTTTATGAAAAAGTAAAAGCTTTTAAGTTAAAGTATTCTAATACGATTGCGTGGCGGTTAAAAAGTCATTGTAAAATAATTGATATGCATATTAATCCTGATGAAGAAGTTCTATATGCTTTTGCATGTCAAAAAAACACTTTTTCATATGAAATATTTACAACTTATGTTATTGTTCTTACCAATAAAAGATTATTAGTAGCTCAAAAAAGATTATTTTTTGGTTACTTTTTAATATCGGTAACACCTGATTTATATAATGATATGACTATTAAAATGGGATTATTGTGGGGTAAAGTTATTATTGATACTGTAAAAGAAAAGATTGAATTATCAAATATAGATAAAGATGCTTTACCTGAAATTGAAACGCAGATAAGTCAATTTATGATGGAAGCTAAAAAAGAATATTAAAACACGAAATTATTCGTGTTTTGTCCTTATGGAAAGTGGGAATTAAATGAAAAAATTATTTATAATGCTTATAATTCTTTTTATAACATATTTAGGAATTCAATTTGCTTTTAATTATTTTGGTAAAGGACAAGCTGAAGAATATGAAATAGAAAAAAATAATATTACTTTTAAAATAAAAGAAACATCTACTTTTAAT
>JAVXGE010000045.1:0-7321 GCA_036657555.1 Bacilli bacterium | reverse complement strand
ATACCAATTTCTGAAATTAGACCTTTTTACAAAAACTTGAAATTATTTACTTTTTATCATAATTAGGGTGAAAGATCTCAAAAGTTGTTGACCCTTATTTGTATAAGTTGATAGTTTAATATTAAAGTTGGGTTATTAATGCACAACATTATTATCTAGTCGAATATGCTATATTAGAAAATAAATGGAGGGGTGGATTATATGTGTAATAATAATAAAGAACTTGATGCTTGCAAATGTATCTCAGAAATACTAACAGTTATTAATATTTTACAACAAAATGCTAACTGTAGCGATGCTTGTTTAGATACTTGCGATCGTGGTTTCTTAGGTTGTTCAGCAACATCATTAAGTTGCAATACAAGACCAGTAATGTTATATACTTGTTGCGGAAACGGAACACCTTGGAGCATGCCAGTAACTAAAGAAGATGTTACTTGTGGTGAAACTGGTGTCGTATGCTCAAGTGTATTTAGAATTGAAAAAATAGATGGTTGCTGCGCAACATTTAGAGTTTTAGCTAACAACCCAGATGAAACTTGTGTTGCTAAAATACCTTATGTTACAACAAACTCATTCTTTACAATGAACCTTAATTGTGTTTGTTCGTTAAGATGCTTACCAGATACTTATGTAGAATGTATTTAAAGGCTAAATTAGCCTTTTTTTATTATAAAAAAAGCTTAGTTATTCACTAAACTCAATGTCAATTATATCACTTATTTTAATTAATTCATTATCCATCGTTATTAAGTCTGTTTTATTACGACCAATAATTTTTTTTGATACTTTTCCACTGTTTAAAGTTATATCAACATCAGCTTTATAAACATAATTAGTTGAACTAAAAATTTTATTTATTTTCTGACTAATAGGAATTTTACTTTTCGGTTTTTCTTCTTTTCCATAGTAAAAACGATCATTATTCGTTAACGATTTATTAATATCATTAGCAAATACTTTAGGTAATTTCTTTTCCATATAACACCTCTAATAAAATATATGACTGTTTCTAAATTTTATGTTAAATAAAGGTAGATAGAAATTCATAAAAGTTAAAATAAACTTAACTGACTTGATTCATCCATACCGTCTAAAACACCCATTAAACGCATTTTATCGATAATTGTACTTGAAACTTTACCTCTTTTTTGTAAATCATCAATACTTAAAAATTCTCCTTTAGAGCGCTCATAAACGACTGTTTTGGCAGCAGTATCACCTAAACCATCGATTGTTCTAAAAGGGGGTATTAAAGTGTTATCATCTCTAATTACAAAATTAGTACTATCACTTTCAGTAATTGATACATTAGCAAATTTAAAGCCTCGAGCTGTTGCTTCTAAAGCTGAATATAAAACATCAATAATGGCATCTTCTTTATTACTTTTTTCAAAGCCTTTATTAGTCAATTCAACTATTTTTCTTTTAATAGCATCATAACCTTTAATCATTGTTTCAATATCAAAATCCGAGCATCTAATTGAAAAATAAGCGGTATAATACCAAAGTGGATGATGAACTTTAAACCAAGCAATTCGAAAGGCGCTAATTACATATGCGGCTGCATGAGCTTTGGGGAACATATATTTAATTTTATGACAAGATTCTATAAACCACGGAGCTATTTTAGCTTCTTTCATTTCTTGTTCAAATTCCAGCCATTTTTCAGGATCTTTAGTGGCTTTACCTTTACGAACAAATTCCATAATTTTAAAAGCTTTTTTAGGTTCTAAACCATGATACATTAAGTAAACCATTATATCATCACGACAACCAATAACATCTTTAAATTCAATGGTTTTATTTCTTATTAAATCTTGAGAATTACCAACCCAAACATCAGTGCCGTGTGATAATCCAGATATTTTAATTAATTCTGAAAAGGTTTTAGGTCTTGTATCAACAAGCATACCAATAACAAATTTAGTTCCCATTTCTGGTATTCCAATAGTTCCCGTTTCACACATTATTTGTTCTTTAGTAACGCCTAAAATGTCTGGCGAAGAAAATATACTCATAGTATCTTTATCATCTAAAGGAACGGTTGTTACATCCATACCAGATAAATCTTGTAACATTCTTAAAACAGTTGGATCATCATGACCTAAAATATCTAATTTTAAAACATCTTCTTCAATAGAATGATAATCAAAATGAGTCGTTCTCCATAATGAAGTGTTATCATCAGCTGGGTATTGAAAAGGGGTAAAATCAAAAATATCCATATAATCAGGAATAACAACAATGCCACCTGGATGTTGTCCGGTTGTTCTTTTAACACCAGTACAACCTAAGGCTAACCTTTCAATTTCAGCACTTCTTTTTGATATTCCTTTAACTTCACAATAGCCTTTAACATAACCGTAAGCTGTCTTATCAGCTACTGTACCAATTGTTCCAGCTCGATAAACATTATCGACTCCAAACAATTCTTTTGTATATTCATGAGCTTTCCATTGATATTCACCCGAAAAGTTTAAATCAATATCTGGTACTTTATCAGCGTTAAAACCTAAAAAGGTTGCAAAAGGCATATCTTGCCCTTCTTTTTTTAAAGGTATTTGACAATTAGGACAGTTCATATTAGGTAAATCATAACCACTAGAATATACACTACCTAAGGTTTGACCATCCATTTCAAAAATGCTATGTTTACAATTAGGGCATACATAATGAGCAGGTAAAGGATTAACTTCTGTAATACCCATTAAAGTAGCAACAAAAGAAGATCCAACCGAACCTCGACTACCAACTAAATAACCTTCATCATTAGATTTTTTAACTAATTTTTGAGCAATTAAATAAATAACATCATAACCACCTTTAATAATACCACTTAATTCTTGATCAATTCTTTTTTCAATTAATTCTGGTAAAGGGTCGCCATAAATTAAATGGGCCTTATCATAAACTAATTGTTTAACTGTTTCAACACTGTTTTCAATTTTAGGTGAAAAAGGAACCCCACCAGTTTGAATAATTACTTCAATTATATCAATCATATCAGCTATTTTATTAGGATTAGTAATAACTATTTCTTCTTGTAACTCTTTATTTAAAAAACTAAAATCTTCTAACATTTCTTCCGTCGTTCTAAAATGTTGACTAGGTATTTGTGTTATATTATTTCTAGCTAAAGGGTGTCTTCCCCCACCAGGTACTTTTTGATTAACAATAATTTCGCGATATATTCTATCTTCTCTAAATAAATGATGAACGTCACCAGTTGCAACAATTATTTTTCCACTTTCTTTTGTAACTCTGATTATTTTTTTAAGATGTTCTAAAAGTTCTATTTTAGAACCAAATTCATTTGTTTGCAATAAATGATCATATACTTCTGGTGGTTGAACTTCAACATAGTCATAAAAATTAATAATATTAGCTAATTCTTCTTCACTTTTACTTTTAGCTTGAACAAAAACTTCACTTTCATAACAACCGCTACCAATTAATAAGCCTTCACGATATTTATTTATTTCACTTCTTAAAATGCGTGGTGTTTTAAATAAATACTTTGTATTGGCTAGAGAAACTATTTTAAATAAATTTTTTAAACCAGTTTTATTTTTAATTAAAATGTTAACATGAAAAGAACGGCCATATTTATGAATTTCTTCTTTAGCAATCATTTTATTTAATTGTGAAACTTTTTCAATATTTTGACTAGATAATTTTTGCATCATTTTATGAAAAATTAAACCTGTTGCTAAGGCATCATAATCAGCGCGATGATGAGCATTTTCATCCCATGGTATATCATATCTTTTAACTAAAGCTGATAATCCATGGCGTGCATAATTATTATCTAATATTCTAGATAATTCTAAAGTATCAATAACCATATTGGTATATTTACCTAAATTATATTTTTTATAAGCCATCTCTAAAAAAGAAGTATCAAATTTAGCATTATGAGCAACCATTGGTAAATTATCAAACCATTTAATAAAACGTTTAACAACTTCTTCTTCTTTAGGTTTACCTTTTAACATGTCATCAGTTATATTGGTTACTTCAGTTATTTTAGCAGATAATTTATGGCCGGGATCTATTAATTCATCAAAAGTTTCAATTATTTCACCATTAAATATTTTAACAGCTCCTATTTCAATAATTGTATCCCCACCACCAGCATTAAAACCAGTCGTTTCAAAGTCAAAAACAACATAAGTGTTTTTTAATAATTCGGTATCGTTTTCCCTAATAACAATATTAATATCATCATCAATTAAGGTTAATTCGGTTCCGTAAATCACTTTAAATTTATCTTCTTCATTTGTTATATGCTTGTTATAATTAGATACAGTTTGATAAGCAATCGGAAAGGCTTGACAGCCATTATGATCAGTTATAGCTATAGCTTTATGACCCCACTTAATAGCTTGATCAACAATTTCAATTGTATGTTTAGCTAAATCAAGTTTTGTTAAACCATCCATTTGACTCATCATTGTATGAGAATGTAATTCAACCCTTTTAATCTTTGCATTATCAATTGGTGTTTCGACAACTTTATCAGATTTATTAATATCTCTTATATTTAAAACAACTTCATTAGCATACTTATCATATTTAGTATAACCTCTAAATTTATACCATTTATTTTCTTTAATATGTTTTTGATAAAATGCAAAATCCTTTTCATCTTTTGTAAATATTTTAGCATACATACTATCATTAAAATCGGTAATTTTTAAAGTAATAATTTTAAAACTGGATTTACTCGATTCAAAAAAATCAACCTTAAAAACATAAGCTTCAACAGAAACGTTATCTTCTTCAGCAAAAATCGAACTAACATCATGCGTTATTTTATTAATAAAACTACCCATTATTTCAATAATTTCTTTTTTTTCTTCTTTAGGAACTAAAGCTTTACTAGCTTCAATTTCTTTTCTTACTTCTAAACCTTTATCTTTATCTATTTTAGTTGTAACTAATAATTTTTTATAACCAACATTATTTAATAATTTTAACAACTTTTCTTCAATTGATTTAAATTTCATTTGTTCAGCCTTATTAGCTACTTCAATTACTATCTTATTATCTAAAACAGTAACTTCACTATCAATAAAAGATTGCAATAAAGGATATTCCGTCATATTTTTATTTATTAAATATAAGTAATATTCTAATATTTTATCATTATCAATATTTTTAACATCAAAAACAAGAGTTATTTTATACTCCTCAAAATGTTTTTTTAACAATTCTAATAATTTTGTATACACATCAATTGGTAAAATATTATCAATTTCAATATTAAACTGATAACTATCTTTAGCTTTATTGCCAACTATTTTTTTTAATTTCCCACCAACAAAAAAAGAAAATAAATTATCAGGAAAATTTATTTGATTTAATAATAATTCTAATTTATCATGCATATACATCACCATATCTATTGTATCAAATTATATGGTTTTATTAAAGCTTTTAAAGTAATTTATTTTTTTAAATTTTAAAAAAGCACTATAAAGTGCTTATAAATAAAAAACGATCTTTGTTTTGTAAATCTTTTAAAACAGTAATAAATGCTGTCGGGAAATATTTAATAGCTATATTTTTTATAGCTTCTGCTTGTTTATAACCAATTTCAAAAGCAATAAGATATTTATCTTTTAAATATTTATGAGCTTCTTTTAATATTTCTTCATAAAAATATAAGCCATTATTAGGAGCATATAAAGCTAATTTAGGTTCATTTTTTAAAACAATATCCATAATTTCTTCATCATAACTAATATATGGTGGATTACTAATTAAACAGTCGTATTTTTTAGTTAAAGGTTCTAACATATTTCCTTGTAAAAAATTAATGGTCACCTTATTATTTAAAGCATTTTCTTTAGCAACTATTAAAGCTTCATTTGATATATCAACAGCATCAATCGAAGCTTTTAAAAGTTTGGCTAAACTAATAGCTATACAACCGCTGCCAGTTCCTATATCAGCTATATCTACATGGTCATAATGTTTTAAATAATTATAAGTTTTATTTACTAATTCTTCGGTTTCAAAACGTGGTATTAAAACCGAAGGATTAACTAATATTTTATTACCATAAAAATCAACATTACCAACAATATATTGAACAGGAAGGCCTTGCTTTAATTTACTTATACCTTCTTCTAAATTAGAAGCTAAATATTTTTTTAAATATTCAATATCAGTCATTATTCACCTTTTAATTTACGAGCTTGATCTTCTAAAATTAAAGCTTCAATAACTTTATCTAAATCTCCACCCATAACACGATCTAATGTGTTTAAAGTAAAACCAATTCGATGATCTGTTACTCTATTTTGAGGATAATTATAAGTTCTTATTTTTTCAGAACGATCCCCCGTTCCAATTTTACTTCTTCTTTCATTACCAACTTCTTTATCACGTTGTTGATTTAAGTAATCAAATAATCTTGTTTGTAAAACTCTAATAGCTTTTTCTTTATTTTTAATTTGTGATCTTTCCGTTTGAGAATAAACAACAATACCAGTTGGAATATGTGTTAAACGAACCGCACTATCAGTTGTATTAACACCTTGTCCACCACAGCCACTACTTCTTGTAATATCTACCCTAACATCATTCATATCTAAATTGCAATCTAATTCTTCTGCCTCTGGCATAATTAAAACAGTCGCTGTTGATGTATGAACTCTACCTTGTGTTTCAGTACTTGGAACTCTTTGAACACGATGTGCTCCTGATTCATACTTTAAAAAAGAATAAACATTTTCACCTTTAATTAAAAAACTTATTAAAGTAAAACCACCTGCTTCTGAACGTTCAGCATCAATAATTTCAATCTTCCAACCTTTTTTCTCAGCTAAATTTTCATACATTTCAAATAAATCACCCGCAAAAATATTACCTTCATCACCACCAGCAGCTCCACGAATTTCAACAATAACATTTTTACCATCATTAGGATCTTTAGGTAATAAAAGAACTTCAAATTCATTATATATTTTAGTTCTTTTTTCTTCGAACTCAACTAATTCTTCTTTAGCAAATTCTCCTAATTCCGGATCTTTACTCATCTCCATAGCCGTATCTATATCTGCCGTTAAAGCCTTATATTCTTGATATTTATCATATACTTCTTTTAATGAAGCTTGTTGTTTAGATAACTGCATAGCACATTTTATATCCGATACATTTTCGGTCTTCATTAATTCTTTCGTTAAATCATTATATTGTTTTTCAATTAAATCTAATCTTTCTAACATAGAGATCCTCCTTTTTATAAGCCATTATGATTATACTATAATTATGGTTCTTTGTGAACTATTTTTAACTTTTTTGTATAAGC
>JAVXGE010000044.1:0-7465 GCA_036657555.1 Bacilli bacterium | reverse complement strand
TAGATAAAAAAATAGAACTTCAATTAAAAAAAATAGAGGTCCTTAAGTTATATAAATTATATACTAGCCAAAAAGTATTAATTAACACTAATAATTT
Organism: Bacilli bacterium; assembly: GCA_036657555.1. GTDB lineage: Bacteria > Bacillota_I > Bacilli_A > RF39 > UBA660 > Faecisoma. The sequence continues at coordinate 7,368 of JAVXGE010000044.1, read as the reverse complement.
TGATAATTGCAAATTAGCTAACATATTATATCCTGGTAATAAAATATCAGTTAATGATACTTCAAAATATGAAAAAATAACGATTAAATTAAATTTCAAAGGACTAGAAAAAAGTAATGTTAAAAGAGAAATGTGTGATACAAGACCTTTTTATATTAGAGATGAAAATGAAATAATAATTGGTAAACAAAATTATTTCAATGGAAGCATAGCAAAAGTTTCAAAAGAATTTTCTGGTTGTATTTGTTCTAATGCAATTATGAGTTTTAAAGTGATTGATGATGTAAATGTTAACTATGTTTTATATTATTTATCACAAAAAAAATATATTAAACAAAGGGCATTTCTAGCAAATGGAACTGGTCAAAAAGAATTATCAGAAAAAGATTTTTTAAATTTTGAAATTTTAATTCCAAACAGGGATAGACAAGATCAAATTGCTAACTTTTGTAATTTATTTATAAAAAAAATTGAAATTGAAGAAAATAAATTATGTAAGTTAAATGAATTAAAAAAAGGATTTATGCAAAATATGTTTGTATAGTCCTTTTTGCTTTCCACAAATATAATTTATTGATATTTTATATTTCATTATGAAGTAAAAAATAGGATAGATATATTAAATAATCCCTATCTTCATAATTTGAAATGTTGAATTAACTAGTATTATTTTAATTCTAATTTCTTTTAATGTTTTTCCTGGAAGTATTTCATCAATTTTTATGGGACAGTTATTAGTCAAAGTATAAAACCAGATACTATAATAACTAATGAAAAGATTAAATTAACATTAAAAGAGAAACATGAATTTGATAAAAAGACAACTTAGTCTTTTTTTATTTCAAAGCCTCTTTGATATCTAGATACATTTAAAACAATACCAATACTTACTAAAGTAATTAATAAAGAAGAACCACCATAACTAAGAAAAGGTAAGGTAACACCTGTTACAGGTATTAAACCAACAACGACCATTAAATTTAAAATGGCTTGAAAAGATATTTGAAAAATGATTCCGAAAGTTAAATATTTACCAAATAAATCATCACTGTTTTTAGCTATTTTAAAGCCAATTACACATATTGTAATAAAAAGAACGACAATTAATAAAGAACCAATAAAGCCTAGTTCTTCACTAATAATTGAAAAGATAAAATCGGTTTGTGGTTCTGGTAAGAAAAAATGTTTTTGTCGTGAATTACCTAGTCCAAAACCTAATAATCCCCCGGGACCGATAGCATATAAAGATTGAATTATTTGAAAACCACTACCTAAAGGATCTTTCCAAGGATTTAAAAAAGATAAAATACGGCTTGTTCGATAAGGAGCAGCTATAATTAAACCAACAATTCCAATGATACCGATTAAACCAATCTTTAAAAAAAATTTAAAGGAAACACCACTAGTAAATAATATACCAACAATGGTTATGACAATTATTGTTCCGGTTCCAAAATCAGGTTGTAACATAATTAAACCGAAAATTAATAAAGTTAAAAGTAAAATGGGTAAAATACCTTTTTTAATATTTAAAGGAGCTTTACTATTATGCGTTAAATATTTAGCGGTAAAGATAATTAAACCTAATTTAGCAAATTCACTTGGTTGGATACCAAAGGGGCCTATACCAAACCAACTACGACTACCATTTCTAATGCTTCCTAAGCCAGGAATTAAAACTAAAATTAATAAACCGATACAAATTAATAATATTAAATTAGCTTTTTTTAAATAAAGGTGATAATCAATTTTACTTGTTATAAGCATTAAAATAATACCGACAATTAAGAATAAACCTTGATTTTTAACATATTTAAAGGCATCATTGTATTTATAACTAGACCAAATATAAGAAGCTGAAAAGATCATTATTAAGCCGATTAGGCAGGTTATAACGACACTTAATAATAAGACCCAATCAAAGCTTTTTTTCATAGTAAGACTCCAAAACCTAGAGCAATTAAACTAGCTAATAAGCCGACTATCCAAAATAATTTAACGATATCTAATTCTTGCCAACCTTTTTTTTCAAAGCTATGATGAATAGGGGTCATTAAAAAGATTCTTTTTTTAGTAAATTTATAATAAATTCTTTGAATAAGACAACTTAAAGTTTCAATAACAAAAACAATACCAATTAAAATTAATAAAACTTCATGTCTTGTTATAATAGCAATACTACCTAAGGTGGCTCCTAAAGCTAAAGAACCGGTATCACCCATAAATATTTTAGCAGGATGAACATTAAAAACTAAAAAGCCTAATAAACTACCGACTAAAGTAAAACAAAATAAACCGATACTTTGATAACCATCTAACCAACCAGTATTAAAAGAAATAATACCAAAAGTTAAAAAGCATATTAAAGCTAAACCACCGGCTAAGCCATCTAAACCATCGGTTAAGTTAACGGCATTACTACTAGAAACTAAGACAAGAAGAATAAATAAACCATAAAACCAACTAATATCAATTTTTAAATTTAAAGTGTGAATCCATAATAATGGTTCATTACCAGCTTTCATAAATAAATAAAAGAAAATAATGGCAATAAATATTTGCATTAAAAATTTTACTTTTTCACTTAAGCCTTTATTATTATTATTTTTAACAATTAAATAATCATCAATAAAACCTATTAAAGCATAGCTAGTAAAAGTAAATATAACTATTATTAAACTATAATTAAGCGTTATTTTTTTAAAAATAATGGCAAATAAAAGAGTAATTAGAACAGGAATAATGAAGATTAACCCTCCCATTGTAGGCGTTCCTATCTTTTTTTTATGAGTTTTTTCTAAATAAATACTTAGTCTTTGATTAGCTTTTTTGTTTTTAAAAATAGGTATAATAATAAAACCAATAAGCATAGCTAAAATAAAACCGGCCATTAAGGATAATATAGATTTTGTTAACATTATTCATCTCCTAATAATAATTTAATGGTATCACCTTCGTATAAAAAGCCTGTTTTAGGTGTTTGATATTTTATTATATTACCTGTACCACTAAATTCAATTTTAAAATTTTTAAGTTTTTTAACAGCTTCTTTGACATCTAAATTGGTTGTGTCAAATACTTCATAATATATTTGATCACCATATTTATATTTTTTATTTAAGCCTTCTTTTTTATTTATTTTTAAGGCATCAATAGCTCCTAACATAATATTACGAGCGATGGGAGCGGCAACAGTGCCCCCATATTGGGTGACGCCTTTAGCATTATCGATGGCTATATAAACGATAACTTCAGGGTCATCAGCTGGTAAGAAGCCGATGAAGGAAACGATATAATTACCAACTAGGTATTTGCCGTCTTTTACTTTTTGAGCGGTTCCGGTTTTACCACCGACTCGATATTGACTAATGTAAGCAGGGCGACCGGTGCCGTTAGCGACAACACTTTCTAAGGCATATCGGACTTTAGACGAGGCTTCATCACTTAGAACTTTTCGGACAATTTTAGGGTCGTTTTTAACGACAACGCTATTGGTAACTGGTTCATTTAGGCTTTTAACAATATAGGGTTTATATAAAACACCACCATTAATAGCTGCTGATACGGCGGTTATTTGTTGAATCGGGGTTACGGATACTCCTTGCCCAAAAGCCGTTGTTGCTAATTCTAAATCGCCAATCTTATCTTTATTAAAAATAATACCATTACTTTCACCATTTAAATCAACCCCTGTTTTGGAACCAAAGCCAAATTTATCAATATAACTAAATAGTTTATCTTTACCAAGTTTTAAACCTAAATTTACAAAACCCGTATTACAAGAATTTTCAACGACATTTAAATAAGTTTGTTGTCCATGGCCACCATGTTTCCAACAGTGTAAAGTAGCGCCACTAACTTTAACAGAACCAGTGTCAAAATAAGTATCTTTATCTAAGTCAATAATTTTTTCTTCTAAAGATGCAGCTAAAGTTATTATTTTAAAAGTCGAACCTGGTTCATAAGTGGCCCAAATAGGTAAATTACGATTAATTATTTCAGTTGTATAATTTGTATAATCACTAGGTTTAAAATTAGGCCGAGAACTAATAGCTAAAATTTCACCTGTTTTAGGATTCATAACTAAACCAAGGGCTTGATCAGGGTTGTATTTAGCTAAAGTATTATCTAATTCTCTTTCTAAAGCTACTTGAATGTTGTAATCAATGGTTAAATTTATATTAATTCCATCTTGTGGTTTTTCATATTTTTCAGCTAGTTTTAATTTATTACCTTTAGCATCACTAAAATATTTTATAGCTCCAAAACTACCGGTTAAATAGTTATTATACATTAATTCTAAACCACTTAAACCTTGATTATCAATACCAACAAAACCTAAAGTATGAGCTAACATAGTATCGTTAGGATAATAACGTTTAGCTTCTTTTAACAAATAAACACCACTTAAATTTAAAGCATTTATTTTATTGGCTACTTCATAACTTAATCTTCTTCCTTCAGGATGGACTCTTTCAATCGAAGTTTTTTTAGAAGTATGGGCATATAATTGTTCATAACTTACATTTAAAATTGGGGCTATTAAACGGGCAGCCTGTTGTTTATCAACAATTTGATTAGGTATTAAAACTAAAGAAGTTGTCGTTATATTATCCGCTAAAATAACACCATTACGATCGTATATTTTACCCCGATTAGCTTCAATAGGTAAATTACGACTCCATAAATTATTTGCATAATTATTTAATTTATTATAAGAAAAAACTTGAATATATAAAACTTTAATAATTATTATAATAAATAATATTAAAAGAAGTAAATATACAATTTTAAGTCGGTTATGAATTTTTTTAAAAAACATATTTTCACCCATTTAAGTTTATGTACAAGCAATTAAAAAATGTCGTAATTTATAAAATTTGTTAGTTAAAACATTTATAAATAAAATAGTGTTTTACATTTTCGTTTATTTTTGGTATCATATAAACGGTGAAGAAAATATGTTATATACGTCAATTGATAATAATAAAATAAAAGATTTAAAAAAATTAGAAACTAAAAAATACCGTGATAAAAAAGGTTTATTTTTAGTTGAAGGGAAACATTTAGTTTTAGAAGCTTATAAAACTAATTGTTTAAAAGAATTATTATTAGAGGAAAATGAATTATTTCCATTAGATATTATGACTTCTTATTTAACCAATAATGTGGTTAATTATTTAAGTAATTTAGAAACTCCGAATAATATTTTTGGATTATGTCAAAAAAAAATTGGTCAAGTAAAAGGAAATAAAATTGTTGTTTTAGATGAAATTCAAGATCCGGGTAATTTAGGAACTATTATTAGAAGTTGTGTTGCTTTTAATGTTGATACCTTAGTTTTATCTAATTGTGTTGATGTATATAATCCAAAAGTTATTAGAGCAACACAAGGTTTGATATTTCATTTAAATATTGTTGTTGATGATATTGTTAATATTATTCCTAATTTAAAAGATAATGGTTATAAAGTTTATGGAACAAAAGTAACATATGGAAAAAGCTTAAAAGAGCTTGCAAATTTAGAAAAAGTTGTTATAATAATGGGCAATGAAGGAAATGGTTTATCAGAAATTAGTGAAGAATTATGTGATGATTTTCTTTATATTGATATGAATAGTAATTGTGAAAGTTTAAATGTAGCAATAGCGACAAGTATAATTTTATATGAAATAAGTAGGTGAAGCATGAATTATATATATGTTGGTGAAATAGTAAATACACATGGGATAAAAGGTGAATTAAGAATTGTTTCGGATTTTAAATACAAAGATAAAGCGTTTGCTGTAAAACAAACGATTTATTTAGGTAAAAGAAAACAAGCAATGACAATTACTAGTTATCGGAAACACAAAATTTATGACATGGTAACATTAGATCAAATTAATGATATTAATGATGCTATTATTTTTAAAGGTGATAGTGTTTATATTACTCGAGAAAGTATCGATATTACTTCATATGTTAATGAAGATATTATTGGCTTAGAAGTATATAATGAAGATAAATTAATTGGTCATGTTGAAACAATTATTAAAAATAGTGTTCATGAAATATTAGTGGTTAAAGATGAAAATAAAAAACACATGATACCTAATATTGAGGAATTTGTTTTAAAAGTCGATTTAGTAAACAAACGTATCAATATTAAGGTTATTCCAGGTTTATTAAATGAAGATTGATATTTTGACACTTTTTCCACAAATGTTTGATGGTTTTTTAAAAGAATCAATTATTGGACGAGCTATTAATAATAAACAAGTTATAATTAATATTCATGATATTAGAACCTATTCTAAAGATAAACATCACAAAGTAGATGATTATGGTATTGGTGGTGGTCAGGGTATGGTTTTGATGCCTCAGCCTATTTTTTCTGCGGTTGAAGCTTTAAAACAAAAGGATAGTACTGTTATTTTATTAACGCCACAAGGAGTACCTTATAAACAAAAACTAGCCTATTCTTTAGCTAAGCAAAAGCATTTAATTATTATTTGTGGTCATTATGAAGGTTTTGATGAACGAATAAGAACTTTAGCTGATATGGAAATATCTATTGGTGACTTTATTTTAACTGGCGGTGAACTTGCTAGTATGGTTTTAGCAGATAGTATTACCCGTTTATTAGATGGGGTTATTGTAAAAGAATCACATTTACAAGAGTCTTTTAATAATAACTTATTAGATTATCCGGTTTATACAAAACCACTTAATTTTAAAGGCTTAGAAGTGCCTACCGTATTATTATCGGGTCATCATGAAAATATTAATAAATGGCGTTATGAAGAAAGTCTTAAAAGAACAAAAATAAGACGGCCTGATTTATTAGGAGATGATATTAAATGAAATATTTTATTACTAAAGATAAATATAAGGGTGATGTTATTTGTTTAGATTATAAAATAAATGGTTATAAAGTTAATCCTAAAAAATATTTACCATATGATGGCATTAGCGTTAATTCAATTATTATTGTTAAAAAAGAGTTAATTGTTAAAGTTATTAAAAGAAAAATTAAAAGACAATTAGATAAATATTTAAATTTAATTATTAATGATGAAGATGGTACAAGAGAATCTTTAGATGATTTAGCTCGTTATCGTTTACTTATCAATAATAAATATGCTAAATTTTTAGATGAAAAATATATGAACTTATTAAATAAAAAGATAGATGTTTTAGACCGAGAATTTAAAAGTCGTTTAATTTATCAAAATGAAATAAATCCTAAAAGTCGATAATGATTGTAAAAAATAGTATAATAAGTTATAATTAAATTGTAGTAATATCAAGCTGATAATTTAGGAGCGGTAATTATGAAAAATTTACAGATTAAAAATAGTTTTATTAAATATTCAAAAGGGGGAG
>JAVXGE010000043.1:7306-7549 GCA_036657555.1 Bacilli bacterium | reverse complement strand
ATTTTATTTTTTCTAATTTATATGAAGCAAATAATAGAATTATTTTAACTTTAATAAGTACCAGTATTATTGGCCCAATCATTGAAGAATTAATGTTTAGAGGTCTTATTTATAATACATTAAAACAAAAATATAGTAATACTAAAAGTATGCTTTTAACAACTATTTTATTTTCATTATTACATTTTAATTTGATTCAAATAATATATACTTTTGTAGTCGGTCTTATTTTAACTAAAATAT
>JAVXGE010000043.1:0-7296 GCA_036657555.1 Bacilli bacterium | reverse complement strand
ATACAGCGACAACTTTGTTTACAATTATATTAATTAATAATAGTTTATTTAATAACATTATTATAGCTTTTCTTTCTGCAACATCTTTATATATTTTAAAGAAATGTGATATAATGTAAGCAGGTGGTATTTATGAAGAATTTATATATTGATTTTGACGGAGTTATTATGGATACAATTAGAGTTACTTATGATATGTTAGATCGTTTAGAAATCGATAAAAAAGATTATGAAAAAATGAGTGAATTTTATGCTAATTTAAATTGGAAACAATTACTTTTATTAACACCAATTATTAATGATGGCTTTAATTGCTTAAAGACACTATATAATAGTAAAAAATTTAATATAGCTATTTTAACGCACGTTAATTCATTAGATGAAGCCGTAGCTAAAATAAATCATATTCGTAAATATTTTAAAGATATAACAATTATTCCTGTTCCCAGAGAAGTCGTAAAAACAAAGATGATTTCGGCTAAAGATGCTATTTTAGTTGATGATTATTCTGGTAATTTAGAACAATGGAAAAAAGAAGGCGGTATAGGCATTCAATTTGCAACCGATTTAAGTAAAGATAAAGGTTTTAAAGTTATTGATAAGTTAGATAAATTAATCGACTTATTTTAGGAGGAATTTATATGGAAAATAAATTAGAATTGTTAAATATTCTTTCGGACACAGGGATAAATTTTGAAGAATTACTTTTATTAATGTTTCAAAATTATGAATTAAAAAAACAAAATAGAGTTTTATATTCAATGAAATCATTTGATCCAAAAAGGCTAATAAAAATTTATTATCGACTTACTGATGATCCTAAATTTGATGGAATAATGACTAATTTTAAACAAAGATATATTAAAAATGAAAACAAATTAGAACAGGTTCATGAAAAATGTGAAATTGAAGGTTTAGGTGTTGTGTATGACTATATACAAAGTTATATAAAAACTAAAAATATAAATATTTTTATTATTTTAACCCTTCATCAGTTTTTATATTCTAAAGTTCCTTTTCCAGAATTTGGTGGTAAGATTCGTCAAAAAGATGTTTATTTACCGGGCTCAGGTATCGAAACCGAAAGTTGGGATAATATTCCTAAAAAATTAAATGAATTGTTTGAACCAACTAATGAATTAATTAAACGAGGTATTCAATTAGGAAAAGAAAAAAATGAAAATGAAATAATTGAATATATTGATGATTGTCTTGAATTAAATGCAGAAATTATTGCTATCCATCCATTTATGGATGGTAATGGAAGAACAGCTCGAGCTTTTTTAAATTTACTTTTTAAACTTGCTAATATTCCTCCAACTTATGTTACTTCAACAGAACGAGTTGAATATGGTCAAGCTTTAAATAAAGCTATTAATGAACATGATTTTTTAAGTTTTAAAAGGTTTTATTATTATAAAATATGTGATTCAATATATGAATTAGATATAAAACAAAGACTTGAAAATATAAATAAAAATTATAATGAACAAAAAACTATTTAATAAATATTAAAACACCTTTACATATAATAATGTGGAGGTGTTTTTATTATGAATATTAAAGAAGATTCAAGAAAAATAGTTAAAGGTGATACTTTTATAGCTTTACGAAAAGAAAATGATGGCCATAATTATGTGTTAGAAGCTATTAAAAATGGTGCCATTAAAGTAATTGTTGAAGATAAACAATATGAAGTTGAAACCGTTATAGTTAAAGATACGCATCAATATTTAGTTGATTATTTAAAAAATAATTATTATGACAAAATTAAAAATTTAAAATTAATAGCTATGACAGGAACTAACGGTAAAACAACAACTTGTTTTTTAATTTATCAAGCTTTAAATAAATTAAATAAAAAATGTGCTTATATTGGAACTATTGGTTTTTATATGGAAAATAAAGTTAAAGATTTACCTAATACAACCCCGGATATATTAGCTATTTATGAAATGTTATTAATGTGTGTTGATAATAATATCGAATATGTTGTTATGGAAACAAGTAGTCATGCCTTAGATATGCATCGTGTTGATACTTTATCTTTTGACTATGCTCTTTTTTCTAATTTAACCATTGATCATTTGGATTATCATAAAACAATAGAAAATTATGCTTTAGCAAAACAAAAGTTATTTATTAACTTGAAAGGTAAAGCCATTGTTAATAATGATGATATGTATAAAGATTATTTTTTGTTAGATACTAATAAAAATATAACTTATGGTTTATCAAATAGTGATTATCAATTAACTGATTATGAAATAAGTTTAAATGGTAGTTATTTTAAAGTAAATAAAGAAAGATATCATACAAAATTAATCGGTAAACATAATTTATATAATATTTTAGTTGTTATAACTTTATTAAAAGAAATGGGTTTTAAAAATATAAAAGATATTATTTCTTCATTAGAAGCTCCAATTGGAAGAATGGATGTTGTACCTTATAAAAGTAATTTAATTATAATTGATTATGCTCATACTCCAGATGCTGTTTTAAAGATAATCAATACTGTTAAAGATTTAAAACCTAATAATATTATTACAATTATAGGTTGTGGTGGTAATAGAGATAAAACTAAACGACCAATTATGAGTAAAATAGCTTGTTCTTTATCTAATCATGTTATTTTAACTAGTGATAATCCTCGCGGAGAAGATCCGAGTGCTATCTTAAAGGATATGATCAATAATATAGAATATAATAACTATGAAATAATTGAAAATAGAAAAAAAGCTATCATAAAGGGTATACAAATGCTAGTAAATAATGATATACTATTAGTGCTTGGTAAGGGGCATGAAACTTATCAACTGATCAATAATATAAAATATGATTTTAATGATAAAAAAATAGTTATAGATAATATTTAGGAGATGATTTATGTTAATATTAGCTAAAGCCATACTAGCATTCATGATAGGATTTATTTTAACAATTATATTTGGGTTAATATTAATTCCTTTATTAAAAAAGAAAAATGCTAAACAAACCGTTAGTATCTTTTTAAACAAACATAAAGATAAAGAAGGAACCCCAACAATGGGGGGATTAATCTTTATAATTCCAACTATTTTGTCAGTTTTAATTTTACTTTTATTAAATAAAATTAATTTGACTTATAATTTATTGATTGTTATTTTTGTTTTTTTAGCTTATGCTTTATTGGGTTTTATTGATGATTATATAATTATCAAGAAGAAAAAAAATATTGGTTTAACAGAAATTCAAAAATTAATTGGTCAATTAGTTATAGCTGTTATTTTCTTTATCATCTTTATGAAAGGTGGTAGGCAACCTGTTTTAGAAATATATACGTTTGGTATTACTATTAATATGGGTTGGTTTTATGGATTGTTTATTTTATTTATGTTAGTAGCTAGTTCTAATGCAGTTAATATTACGGATGGTTTAGATGGCTTGGCTGGTGGATTATCGGCTATTGCTTTCTTAGCTTTTGGATTAATAAGCTGGGGTTCATTAGGAATAGCTGGTAGTGAAGATATTGGTATTTTTTGTTTTATTTTAGTTGGAGCATTAATAGCTTTTCTATTTTATAATGCCCATCCGGCTAAGGTATTTATGGGTGATACTGGTTCTTTAGCTTTAGGTGGAACCTTAGCAGCTGTAGCTATATTAACTAGTCATGAGATAACTTTTATTGTTATATCCGGGGTTTTTATTATTGAAACATTAACTTGTATTATTCAAATTTTATCTATTAAATTAACCGGTAAAAGAGTTTTTTTAATGACCCCATTACATCATCATTTTGAAAAATTAGGTTGGGAAGAAACTAATATTGTTAAGATGTTTTGGGTAATTGGATTAATGTTAGCTGGAGCAGCTATTTTATTCGGAGTTTGGATATAAAGTATAGAAATATACTTTTTTAATGACAAAAATGTCAGTGAATTATTGCTATTTATTTGATATAATATATACAGTAATTAAAAAGGAAGAATGATTGCATGGAAAGATATAATCCTAATATTGAAATAGGTTTAACAACAAAACAAGTAAATAAAAGAGTTTTAGATAAACTTGTTAATTATGATACGGCTATACCAACTAAAACAATACCTAAAATTATATTTGGGAATTTATTTAATTTATTTAATTTTTTAAATTTAGGACTAGCCTTAGCTGTTTTTTTAGTTGGCTCATATAAAAATTTATTTTTTATGGGAATTGTTATTTGTAATACTATTATTAGTACTTTTCAAGCTATTAGGTCAAAATTAATTGTTGATAAATTGTCAATTATTTCTAGTACAAAAACTAAGGTTATAAGAAATAGTCAGGCGGTTTTTATTGATATTAATGAAATAGTTTTAGATGATATTATGCTCCTTAAAATAGGTAATCAAGTTGTATGTGATGCCATTATTATGGAAGGTGAAGTCTTTGTCAATGAATCTTTTATAACTGGTGAAGCTGATGTTATAAATTATAAAAAAGGAGCTTTATTAAAATCTGGTAGTTTTATTACTTCTGGTAGTTGTAAAGCTAAAGTTGAACATATTGGTATTGAAAATTATACACATATAATAAGTAAAGATGCTAAATACATTAAAAAAATGAATTCTATTTTAATGGTTTCTTTAAATAAAATAATTAAAATTGTATCAATAATTATTGTTCCTTTAAGTATTTTTCTTTTTACTAATCAAATGCATATTGCTAATAATATGACTCAAGCTGTTTTAAATACGGTAGCTGCTTTAATAGGGATGATACCAGAAGGATTAGTTTTACTAACAAGTACGGTTTTAGCTGTATCGGTAATTAGATTAGCTAAGTTAAAAGTGTTAGTTCAAGAATTATATTGTATTGAAATGTTAGCTCGGGTTGATACTATTTGTTTAGATAAAACGGGAACAATTACTAATGGTCAGATGGAAGTAGTTGATGTAATACCACTTAAAAAAAATAATGTTGAAGAAATAATGGGTAATTTTATTAATAAAATTGATAATGATAATACAACTATGGAAGCTTTAAATAAATATTTTAAAAAACAGGATAATTTTACCTTTATTAAAAAAATACCTTTTTCTTCATTAAATAAATGTTCGACCGTTATTTTTAAAGAAGGAACTTTTACTTTGGGAGCACCAGAATTTATCTATGATAAACCTTTAAAAGAAGTTAATGATAATATTGATAAATATCGGGTTTTATTGTTATGTAAAGATAATTGTCCAATATTAGTTATTACTTTAAAAGATACAATAAGAGCATCTTTTAGTAAGACTTTAGCTTATTTTAAAAAACAAGATGTCAATATTAAAATAATATCGGGGGATAATGTCAATACTGTTATGAATATCGCTAAAGAAGTTGGTATGGATGATATAAGAGGAATTGATGTATCGAAAATTGAAGATTTAGAAACAGCTGTTTTAAATAATAATATTTTTGGTCGGGTAAGTCCTATTCAAAAAAAAGAGATGGTTAAGATATTACAAAATAATAAACATTTTGTAGCGATGACTGGTGATGGCGTTAATGATGTTTTAGCTTTAAAACAAGCTGATTGTAGTATTACAGTTAGTGAAGCTAGTGATGCTGCTTTAAATGTTAGTCAATTGGTTTTATTAGATTCTAATTTTGATGTTTTACCTAGTGTTGTTAAAGAAGGACGAAGAACAATTAATAATATTGAACGGTCAGCTACTTTATTTTTAGCTAAAACGACATATGCTTTTTTACTAGGTATTTTATTTGCTTTTTTAAGTTTTAATTATCCTTTTGAACCAATTCAATTAACTTTAACAAACTTCTTTACGATTGGTATTCCATCATTTATATTAGCTTTAGAACCGAATAATGAACGGATTAAAGGTAATTTTTTAATTAATGTTTTTAGTAAAGCTTTACCAACGGCTTTGACAATTGTTGCAAATATTGTTATTATAACAGTAGTTGGTAATTTTTTTCAACTTGGAAATGTTCAAATATCAACTTTGTGTGTTATTTTAACAGGATTTACGGGCTTTTTACTTCTATTTAAACTATGTATGCCTTTAAATAAATTAAGACTAGGTTTAATAAGTATTTTGATAATTAGTTTTATTATAAGTGTTGTTGGTTTAAGAGATTTTTTCTCACTTACTTTATTAGTTCCTAAAACTTTAGTTCTAATGATTGGATTAGTCTTTCTTTCAACAATTATATTTAATTTAATGCATATTTTAATTGATAAAATAATTACTAAATATCCTAAGGTATTTAGTTAAAAGGAGAATTTATGAATTTATTAATGACACTATTATTTGGTTTAACTATTTTAATTGGAACAATTATTATTTTAATAAGTAAAAATAATAAAAAAATAAATGAATTTTCTATAAGTATTTCATTTAGTGTTTTAATTTTTTTAATTTTTTTAGAAATTATTCCTGAAACATTAGAATTTTTAAAATATAAAGAAGTTTTATTTTTTACTTTAATTGGTCTATTACTTTTAAAAATATTAGATTTATTTATTCCTGATCATGATCATACTGAAAAAAAGAGTCATGTTTTTCATATTGGGATAATGGCTTGTATTGCTTTAATTCTTCACAACCTTATCGAAGGAATGGCTTTATATACTAGTTTAAGTAGTGGGGTTGGAATCCTTCTTGGAATTGGCGTAGGCTTACATAATATTCCTATGGGTATGGTAATAGGTTCAACTTTAAAAGAAGCTAATTGTTCAAATTTTAAAGTTATAATGATTAGTTTAGGTATATCTTTAGCTACTTTCATTGGTGGATTTATGGTATATTTAATTGGTGACATTAGTAATTATGTTTTAGGTATTATGCTTGCTATAACTCTTGGAATGCTTCTTTATATTGTCTTTTTCGAATTGTTAGAACATCTTCATCATCAAGATAAAAAAAATAATGTAAAAGGATTTATAATTGGAGCTATAATTTTTATATTAAGTATGATTTTAGGGCATTAAGAAGTGGGGAATATATGAAAAAATTTATTAAAGAAAATTATTTGATGCTTATTTTTATTATTACATCATTAATAAATAGTTGCTTGTTAAGATATTTAACCGGCGCTAATGGTTTGATGATTAGACCTTTATTAGGTGATTTATTAATAATTTTATTAATATGTGCCTTTTCTTATTTATTTAAAAAAAAGAAACTTTATTTTCTTTTAGCTTCCTTTTTATTAGTGGCTATATGTTGCCTTAATTCAATGTATTTTAATGAGTATCATGATTTTGTATCAGTTTATTTAATAGAAACTTTATTTCAAGCTTTTAAGATGCCTTCTGAAGCT
>JAVXGE010000042.1:442-7724 GCA_036657555.1 Bacilli bacterium | reverse complement strand
AAAATATAAAAATACTAAAAACACACTAGTATTTTTTTTATTTTTTTGCTATAATATATTTATACAGTAAAAGGAGATAATAATATGAATAATGGGAATATACCTAATAATAATCAACCAATGCAACCAATGAATCCACAACAATTAAATCCAAATATGCAACAACCTGTTCAACCAATGCAACAACCTGTTCAACCAATGCAACAACCTGTTCAACCAATGCAACAACCTGTTCAACCAACAGATATTAATAAAATGGCTGCAGTGTCTAATTTAAATAAAGAAGAAGCAATGGAAGAAGCTTTATCACATACAAATCAATATAATCCTTTTGAAGCTAATAATGAACAAGTAAAAAATAAAGGTATAAAAAGTTCAAAACAAGCGTGGATATTTGTTGGCATAATTGCAGTATTGATGGCTTTATTTATTCTTTTCTTACCGCAAATATCAAAGTTATTTGGTTGGTAACAAGTGACATTTGTCACTTTTTTTAACTATTTATATAAAAACATGATATAATTTAAATGTATTAAAAGGAGGAACTTATGACATTTGTAACAGTTGTAGAATTGATTAAAAAATTGATTGATGTTTTAATAGTTTGGTTAGTTTTATATTATATTTTAAAGAGTTTAAGAAAAAATGTAAAAATGGTTTTACTATTTAAAGGAATATTAATCATTATTATTTTAAAAATAGTTAGTGATATATTAGGACTGGCAACCATTGGTTTTTTATTGGATTATGTTATTCAATGGGGACCGTTAGCTTTAATTGTTATTTTCCAACCGGAAATCAGAAGTGTCTTAGAACATTTAGGACGTAGTCAATTATTAGGACGTCATAAGACGTTGACGGTTGATGAAAGAGAAAAAATGGTTTACGAAATAACTAATGCTTTAGAATATTTAAGAAAACATTCAATAGGTGCTTTATTGGTTATTGAAAGAGATAACAGTTTAAATGATTATATTGAAAAATCAAAAAAGATATATGCTGATATATCAACAGATTTATTAATATCTTTATTTTTCCCTAATAATCCGTTACATGACGGTGGGGTTATTATCCAAGGTGATAAGATTACAAGTGCGGGAGCTGTTTTTCCGACTAGTGATAGCTTGAAAATAAGCAAACGTTTGGGGACAAGGCATCGAGCTGCTTTAGGTATTTCTGAAGTTAGTGATTGTATTGCGATTATTGCTTCTGAGGAAACAGGACGATTATCTTTAGCTATTGATGGAGAATTATTATATAATTTAACGTTAGATGAAGTTAAATTAAAATTGTTGGAGGAATTGAGACCTAAAAAAGAAGTGTTTGTTGATGAGGAGGAAGTACATGAAGAAGACAATATATAAAATTGCAAACTTTTTTTCAAGAATCATTAACAAAGTAATTGTTGTTCCTATAAGTAAATTAGTGTTATTTATCAATACAAAATTTGAAAAACCTGGTAAGAAAATAGAAAATTGGTTATCAAAATCAAATACTTTATTATTTATATCTTTAATTACGGCAATAGCTATTTTTGTTATTATTGATCAAAGAATTTTAACTTATTCTGAAAGTGCAGCTGAAGTTTTAACGGATAGACAGGTTAAAGTATTATATGATGAAGATAATTATGTTGTTGAAGGGGTACCGGAAAAGGTTGATATTACTTTAATTGGTAGTAAAGCTGATTTATATATTGCTAAACAATCGCCAACTAATGATGTAACAATTAATTTGTGGGGATATAAACCGGGAACCCATAAAGTTGGTATGAAATATGAACAAGCAACGGGTAATATTAGATATAGTGTTAATCCATCGGTGGCGACGGTTAATATATATGAAAAGGTATCTGAAACAAAAACGTTAGCTATTGATTTGTTAAATCAAGATGCTTTAGATGAAAAATATATTATTGATGAAGTTAAGGCTTCAATTGATTCGGTAGTTATTAAAGGATCTGATGCTAAAGTTAAAAAGGTAGCAACGGTTAAAGCTTTAGTGGATATGAAAACTTTACCTAAAATTGAATTGGGTAAAGTAATTAAAGTATCTTCAATTTTAAAGGCTTATGATGAATCGGGAAATGTTGTTGATGTGGAAATAAGTCCTGAAAAGGCTGATGTAATGATTCAAATATCATCGCCAAGTAAGGAAGTACCAATTCAAGTTATTCCTAAGGGTAGTGTTATATATAACATGGGTATAAGTAATTTAGTCATTAATAATAATAAAAATAATACCGTTAAAATATATGGAACACAGGAAGTTTTAGCTGGTATTGAATATATTCCGGTTGTTATTGATGTTGAAGGATTAAGTGAAAGTACACAGTTTAAGATTGATTTAACAAAACCTACTGGTGTTAAATATATGAGTATTAATAATGTTGTTGTTGATGTAACGTTAAGTAGTGATATTAGTAACCGAAGTATTGAAAATGTTGGGATTTCAGCTATAAATTTAGGCTCTAACTATGGAGTTACGCCTATTGATGTCGATGCTATAACGGTTAAAATTAAAGGGGTTACAGGTGTTGTAAAAGATATTGCTGTTAATGATATTAAAGCAACAATTGATTTAGCTGGTTTGGGGGTTGGAACTTATGAAGTGGAAGTTAAAGTAACTGGCAATGATCCAAAGGTTGAATATTTATCATCGTTAGTAAAAATAAAAGTTAAAATTTATAACAAATAAAAACTCACAATAGTGAGCTTTTTATTTTTCAAAATGATTAAATAAAATACCAATATTAATAATGCCGGTAATACCAACTAATGAATATATAATACGAGGAACCATCGAAGTTGTTCCGAAGATAGCCGTAACAATGTTATAATCCATTATACCGATAATACCCCAAACAATAGCGCCAACAATTGTAATAACTAAACATACCTTTTGCAAAGTTTCGATAATAATCATTCCTTTCTTTTATCATTAACTATTTTAAACAAAATTTTAAAAATTATTCATATTTTAAAAATGATACCCATATAATTAATTAAATATAAAGGAGTGAGAAAGTGAAAAAATATTTCTTATACGGTTTGATGATTTTGGGAAGCTTTTTATTGATAGGGTGTGGCAAATATGGTGAAAAAGATATTGTTAAAGATTTAAATAAGAAGATTGATAAGGCGACAGGTTATTATTTAACGGGACAGTTGGAAATAATGAATAATGAGGATAGTTATTTATATAATGTTGAAGTAGCATATGAAAAGGATGATCAATTTCGTGTTAGTTTAAAAAATAAGACTAATAATCATGAACAAATTATACTTAAAAACAAAGATGGCGTTTATGTTTTAACCCCTTCTTTAAATAAAAGTTTTAAATTTCAAAGTGAATGGCCTTATAATAATTCGCAAAGTTATTTATTGCAAACATTACTAAAAGATATTGAAAAAGATCAAGATCGAACATTTGAAGAAACAAAGGATGGTTATATTTTTACAACAAAAGTTAATTATTCGAATAATAATAATTTAATAAAACAAAATATTGTTTTTGATAAAGAATTAAATGCTAAAGAAGTTAAAATATTAAATGATAAAGATCAAGTTCAAATGAAAATGGTTTTTGAAAAAATAGATTATAAAGCAACATACGATGATACTTATTTTACTTTAAAGGGTAATATGAGTGAAACGACTGATACAACCTCAACGACATTGTCTTCAATTGTTTATCCGATGTATATTCCAAATAATACACAATTGACTGGTCAGGAAAAAGTTACAACTGAAAATGGTGAAAGAGTTATATTAACCTTTAGTGGCGATAGTCCTTTTATGATTGTTCAAGAAACGGCTAAAAAGGCTGAAGATTTATTAACTATTCCAATGTACGGCGAGCCTTATATAGTTACGGGAACAGTTGGAGCTTTATCTGATTCATCAATTACTTGGATTAGTAATAATGTTGAATTTTATGTTGTATCAGAAGTGCTAGATAGTAAACAGTTATTGGAAGTTGCTAATTCTATAAGTGTTAAAACAGTTGCTAAACAGTAGAAACATTTAAAAAATGTTTCTTTTTTTATATTGTTATGATATAATTATTTAGGTGATACGAATGGGAAAGAAAGAACAAAATAAAAAAGTTATTAAAAAACAAAATATTTCAAATGATAATGAGGTAACAAAATTAATTAAAATGGTTGTTATTGTTACTGTTTTATTCTTGGCTTTTTATCTTATAACTGTTTTAGTAACAAATAAAGATAAAACCAAAAAAGAAGAAAAACCGGTTGAAATTCAATACGATACAGTTTTAATTGGGAACATATTACAACAACCTAATGATGTTTATTATGTTTTAGTAGAGGATATGGATGATGACAGTCTTGGTATTTATGAAGCTTATTTAGAAGTATATAGCAAAGTTGACAAAGCTTCTCGCGTTTATTTTTCAATTTTAAACCATCCTTTAAATATATCTTTTAAAGATAGTACATCTAAAACGGATATAACTGATATTTCACAATTGAAATTAAAAGGAACAACTTTATTGAAAATTGAAAAAGGTAAAATAACAAAAGCTTATGAAGATAAAGAAGAAATGAAAAAATTTTTATATGTTTTGGCTGAAATTAAAGAAGAAAAGAAAGAAGAAAAATAGGAGATTGCTGAAAAATAGTCTTCTTTTTTATTTGTATTTTGTTAAAAAATGTAATATAATATAAATTATGGCCCGTTGGTGAAGTGGTTAACACATAACCCTCTCAAGGTTACATTCACGAGTCCAAATCTCGTACGGGCTACCAAATTATTGATAAGTTATTTTAAAGTGTAAAGCAAACGATAAAATTTGCTTTTTTTATGTGAAATTTTGGGAATCAATAGACATATTTCAACCGTTTGTGGTATAGTATTATTTGTGAGGATGGATGATTATGACTAAAAAAGATATTGAAATAAAATTAAAGAAAGAACCTAAAACAGATATAAAAGTCTTAAAAAAAGAAAAGGTTGTAAAGGAAGATAATAAAACTATAAAAAATGATGTTAAAGAAATTAAAGTTTTGGAAACTAAAATAGAAACACCTTTAAAAGTAAAAAAAGAATCTAAAAAAATAGAATTAGGTCTTTTTGAGATTATTTTATTTTTAATATCTATTAGTTTAGTTGTTTGTTTAATTGGATATATAATTGGGACAAAATTTAAAGATAATAAAAAATATATTGAAAGTGATAAAGAAATTCAAACTTTTATTACAGAATACAATTATATATTAGATAATTATTATGGCGATATTAATAAAGAAGAATTAATTGGTAATGCTATAAAAGGAATGCTTGGTTCTTTGGATGAATATTCCGAATTTGTTGGTGATGAAACAAATAGTTTTTCCATTACTTTAAGTGGCTCTTATTTTGGATTGGGTATTGGAGTGTCAAATGATTTAAGTGGTAATATTATTATTAATAAAGTTTATAAAGATACACCAGCTGCTAAAGCGGGGTTAAAAGAAAATGATGTTATTACTAAATTTAATAATATGTCTTTAAAGAATATGAAATCTAGTGAAATTGTTAAGATGATAGCTGAAACCGAAAATATCACTTTAACTATTTTGCGTGCTGGAAAAGAGAACGACTTTTCTTTGGTAAAAGAAAACATCATTTTAAAATCGGTAAAATCAGAGATGTTAGATAATAATATTGGTTATATAACAATTGATATTTTTGCTCAAAATACATATCAACAATTTAAAACGGCTTTACGGGAATTGGAAAAACAAGGTATGAAGAGTTTAATTATTGATGTAAGAAGCAATAGTGGTGGGCATTTAACAACTGTTGAATCGATGCTAAGTTTGTTTTTAGATTCTAGCCATATTATTTATCAAACACAGACAAAAGATAAAAATGAAAAAATATATTCTAAAGGGGCTATTACTAAAAATTATCCGATTGTAATTTTACAAAATAGGGCTAGTGCTTCTGCTAGTGAAATATTATCGGCGACTTTAAAGGAAGAATATAAAGCTTATGTTATTGGTGAGACCAGTTATGGTAAAGGAACAGTTCAGCAATTACAAACAGTTAATGGAATTGGTCAATATAAATTTACAACTAAAAAATGGTTAACGCCACAAGGAAATTGGATAAACGGTAAAGGAATAACTCCTGATTTAGAAGTTTTACTAACAACGGAATATTTTAAAAATCCAACGAGAGAAAACGATAATCAATTTCAAATGGCTATTAATTATTTAAAAAACATTAAATAATTATATTCCTATATATAAGGAAAGAAATAATAACTCTTTCTTTTTTAGTAAAAAAAAGTTATAATATATATAGAAAGAGGAAATTATGAAAAAAATATGTATAGGGGATAAATATCAAATTCAGTGTTATAAGCATGATGGCAAAATACATCGAGCGTGGGATGAAGCTATTGTTTTAGATATTAAAAATGATTATATTGTTTTTGGCAATAATAAGACTACTGTTATTGAAGCTCAAGGAATGCGCTGGCGAACTAAAGAACCGGCTATTTTATATTTTTTCAAGAATAAATGGTTTAATATAATTGCGCAAATGAAAAAAGATGGTATTTATTATTATTGTAATATAGCAACACCTTTTATTATTGAGGAAGATACAATCAAATATATTGATTATGATTTAGATTTGAGAGTTTTTCCAAGTGGTAAATATAAAATATTAGATGAGTTAGAATATCAATATCATAAAAAAATAATGAATTATGGGGAAAAATTAGATAAGGCAATAACTAGTGCATTAGATGAATTGATTGCTGAATATAAAAATAATATGCCTATGTTTAACAGTAAAATGAATAATGAATATTGCCAATTATATCTAAAGATTAAAGAGGAACAAAAAAAGAGTACTTTTATTTAATATAAAGAATATAATAAAAATAGGTAAAATTTAAAAAAAGTATTGACAAGGCTTTTTATATCTGATATATTAATAGGGCTTTCAAAAAGAGGCATTTAAAAAAGACAATTTTTATTACTGTTTGAAGGCTCAATTTAGTATATTAGATACATTTCTGTAAACATTTGACACTTTTTGTCGAAAAAAGTAAAAAGTTTTAGAAAAGTGAAGAAAAGTATTGACTTGTCTTTCGGTATTTGGTATATTATTAATGCACTGCGAAAAGTGGCGCTGAATGATCTTTGAAAACTGAGCAAAATGTCAATTTATAAATTAGTCAGGACAAATCAATTCTAAACAAAAATTATTTTTTTTGGAGAGTTTGATCCTGGCTCAGGATGAACGCTGGCGGCATGCCTAAG
>JAVXGE010000042.1:0-352 GCA_036657555.1 Bacilli bacterium | reverse complement strand
CTGGCTCAGGATGAACGCTGGCGGCATGCCTAAGACATGCAAGTCGAACGAAGTGGCCCATTGAAGATTGCGTGCTTGCACAATTTTGGATTTGGATACTACTTAGTGGCAGACGGGTGAGTAACACGTGGGTAACCTACCTCAGAGTCTGGAATAACAGTTAGAAATGATTGCTAATGCCGGATTAATCATATTTGGATAACTAAATATGCTAAAAGGAGCTTCGGCTTCGCTTTGAAATGGGCTTGCGGTGTATTAGCTAGTTGGTGGGGTAATGGCCTACCAAGGCAACGATGCATATCCGAGCTGAGAGGCTGAACGGACACACTGGGACTGAGACACGGCCCAGACT
>JAVXGE010000041.1:0-7943 GCA_036657555.1 Bacilli bacterium | reverse complement strand
TTTCCCGCTAATGTTTATAAACTTTTGAGACATTTTCAAAAGTTATTGACAATTTTAATTGTAAAATTGTGCAGCCAACATTATATGGAAATAATTTAAAAACTAAAACTTTTTTATTTTTGGTTAAAGTGTTTTTAGTTGCACTTTTTAAAACAGTTCCTTTAATACCATGAATGATAACAAGAATTTTATTTTTCATAATAAAATTATCATTTATAAAATCATTAATTAAAACAATTGCGGTTGCTTCTTCAAAACCGTGTAGATCTAAGGTTGGTAAATTATCAATAAATAATACTTCATTTAAATTCATAATAAATCATTTCCTTTACATTATATGTAATCTATATAATAGTACCATATTTTTCAATTTATAACAATCAAAAACTCGAAATAAATTCGAGTTTAACTTATTTATTAAGTCTTTCTTTAACAACAGCTTGAGCTGCAGCTAATCTAGCTATTGGTACTCTAAATGGTGAACATGAAACATAATCTAAGCCGATTCTATGACAGAATTCAACACTAGAAGGTTCCCCACCATGTTCTCCACAAATACCTAAATGAATATTAGGTTTAACTTCTTTGGCTTTACCAGCAGCCATAGCAATTAATTGTCCAACTCCATTTTGATCTAGTTTAGCAAAAGGATCACTTTCAAAAATACCTTTATCGTAATAATCACTTAAGAATTTAGAAGCATCATCTCTTGAAAATCCATAAGTCATTTGCGTTAAATCATTTGTTCCGAAACTGAAGAAAGAAGCTTCTAAAGCAATTGTTTCAGCAATTAAACAAGCCCTTGGAATTTCAATCATTGTTCCTACTTCATATATTAATGTTGCATTACTTTTTTTAATAATTTCATCAGCAGTTGTTGTAACTAAATTTTTAACATATTTTAATTCGTTAACATCACCAACTAAAGGAATCATTATTTCAGGTATAACATTCATACCTTTTTTATTAACATTTAAAGCTGCTTGTATAACTGCTTTAGTTTGCATGACAGCTATTTCAGGATAAGATATTGCTAAGCGACATCCACGATGTCCCATCATTGGATTAAATTCTTTTAAAGCATCAATTCTGGTTTTAACAGCATCTAAAGTCATTTTTAAACTATCAGCTAATGGTTGCATTTCTTCAACTGTATGTGGCAAGAATTCATGTAAAGGTGGATCTAAATAACGAATTACAACAGGATCACCTTCCATTGCTTCAAATAATTTTTCAAAATCTTCTTGTTGATATGGAAGGATTTTATTTAAAGCTTCTTCTCTTTGTTCTAAAGAAGGTGCTAAAATCATTCTTCTAAAATTAAAAATTCGATCAGTTTCAAAAAACATATGTTCTGTACGACATAAGCCAATTCCTTGGGCTCCAAATTGATGAGCTATAATAGCATCTTTAGGAGTATCAGCATTAGCTCGAACTTTTAATTTACGTGTTTTATCAGCAATACTCATAAATGTTTTAAAGTCACCGCTAATTGTTGTTTCAACCATTTTTATTTTTCCAGCATATACATTACCAGTTGAGCCATCTAAAGAAATAAAATCGCCTTCTTTATAAATAGTTCCATCACTGGTTTTTAAAGTTTTATTTTCTTCATCAATAACTAAGCTACCACAACCAGATACACAACAACGACCCATACCACGAGCTACAACAGCAGCATGTGATGTCATTCCACCTCTAATTGTTAAGATTCCTTTAGCATCACTCATACCTTGAATATCTTCAGGTGATGTTTCTAATCTAACTAAAATAGTATCTTCATCATTTTGTTTAGCTTTACTTACATCAACAGCATTAAAATATATTTTACCTGTTCCAGCTCCTGGTGAAGCTGCTAAACCAGTGGCTATTACTTTAGCTTCTTTTAAAGCTGTTACATCAAACATAGGATGTAATAATTGATCTAATTGTTTAGGTTCAACTTTTAATAAAGCTTCATCTTCTGTAATCATTCCTTCATTAAGCAAGTCAACAGCTACTTTTAAGGCTGAAAATGCTGTTCTTTTACCATTTCTAGTTTGTAACATATAAAGTTTACCATTTTCAATTGTAAATTCCATATCTTGCATATCTTTATAATGACTTTCTAGTTTTTTAGCTATATCATTAAATTGTTTATAAACTTCAGGCATTATATCTTCTAAAGTTTCAATTGATTTAGGTGTTCTAATACCTGCAACAACATCTTCACCTTGAGCATTAATTAAATATTCACCATATAATTTATTTTCACCTGTAGCTGGATTACGAGTAAAAGCTACTCCAGTTCCACTATTTTCACCCATATTTCCATAAACCATTTCTTGAACATTAACGGCTGTGCCCCATTGCCCTGGTATATCATTCATACGACGATAAATAATAGCTCGTTCATTATTCCAACTTCTAAAAACAGCGGTTATTGCTTCAATTAACTGTTGTTTAGCATCTTGAGGGAATTCTTCCTTAGCTAAATCTTTATATATTTCTTTAAATTTCATAGTTATTTCATACATATCATCTTCAGTTAAATCAGTATCATATAAAACACCTTTTTTTGCCTTAATTTCATCTAAAACTCTTTCAAATGAAGCTTTTGAATAATCTTTAACAACATCAGCAAACATTTGAATAAACCGACGATATGAATCATAAACAAATCTTTTATTACCTGTTTTATTAGATAGTTCTAAAGCAACTTTATCTGACAAACCTAAATTTAATACTGTATCCATCATTCCCGGCATACTAGCTCGAGCACCACTTCTTACAGATACCAATAAAGGATTATTTAAATCTCCAAACTTTTTACCCGTTGTTTTTTCTAATTCTTCTAATTTTTCATCAATTTGACTAAGAATTTCACTACTTATAATTTGACCATCATCATAGTACTTATTACAAGCTGTTGTAGAAATAGTAAAACCATCCGGTACTGGTAAACCAATACTTTTCATTTCAGCTAAATTAGCTCCTTTACCACCCAAGATATTACGCATATCTTTATTTCCTTCACTAAAAGCATAAACATATTTTGTCATATAATTCCTCCTATTTATGTACCTTTTAAGTATAACAAAAAAAACAAACCATTGCAAGCTTATTTTTTTAAAACTTTAGTTAAATAACAATTACCACATAACGGTTCATAAGCCTCATCAGCTCCAATTAATACTTGTGGTCCTTCACTAACAAATTCCCCATTTATTTTTCTTGCATTAAATCTTGCTTTTTTACCACAAGCACAAATAGCTACTAATTCATTTAATTCATCAGCTAATTCAAATAATCTTTTAGAACCGGGAAAACTATTAGTTTGAAAATCAGCTTTTAAACCATAACAAATTACCGGTATATTATTTTTTTTAGTTAATACAAATAACTCAAAAATTTGATCTTCTGTTAGAAATTCAGCTTCTTCAACAATTAAACAAGTTATATCTTTTAAAACACTTAAATAATCGAAGACTTTTTCATCAGCCCTTAAAACAATATCAGCTTTTATTTTCAAACCAATTCTAGAAACAATGTATGAACCACCTTTAGTATCAATAGCTGGTTTCATTACTAAAGCTTTATTTCCTTTAGAATTATATTTATAAGCGGTTTCAATTAAATCTGTTGTTTTACCTGAAGCCATAGCTCCATAATTAAAATATAATTTTGCCATTTTTACCTCCTTGCTCGTGGATGGGCATTCAAATATACTTTTCGTAAATGTTCGTTTGATACATGTGTATATATTCCCGTTGTCGATATATTTTCATGCCCTAATAATTCCTGAACTGTTTTTAAATCAGCCCCTTCATTTAATAAATGAGTTGCAAAAGTATGCCTAAATGTATGTGGCGATATCTTTAATTTTAAACAACTTTTTTTAACAATATCATCAAGAAACATTCGAACATAGCGATCAGTTAGATTATTACCAAACTTATTTAAAAATAAGTAATCATTATTATTTTTATTTAATTTAGGATAACTTTCCTTTATATATTTATTTAATAATTTATCACATGTTTGACCATATAAAACATATCTTTCTTTATTACCCTTACCTAAAATTAAAATCCTTTGATTAGAAAAATCAATATCTTCTAATTTAATATTAACTAATTCACTTACTCTAATACCTGTTGCATAAAGCATTTCTAAAATTAAAGCATTCCTAAGTCCTAAAATATCATTTTGATTAGGAATACTTAATAAAGTCTCTAAATCATTATAATTAAGATAATTAGGTAATTGTTTTTCCAATTTAGGACTATTTATTAAAAGCAAAGGATTATCTTTAATAATTTCTTGTTTATATAAAAATTTATAAAAGCTTTTTAAACTACTAATATGACGACTAATAGTTTTTGTTTTATATTTATAATCATATAAAGTATGAATATAACTTCTTATAATTTGATAAGTGACATCATTTATATTGTTTATTTTTAAATAATTAATAAAATTATTTATATCATGTTTATAAGCTTTAATTGTATAACTAGAATAATTTTTATTTTCAACATAAATAATAAATTCTTCTAAATATTTTTTCATTTTATAGGTCCTAATCCATCAGGATGAAAATTAGAATCCATATTTTCTAATTCATCTAAATCATAAGGAATCTCATCAGCCTGAAATTTAAACCCATCAACAATATATTCCATTTCACTATTATCTTGAATTTGTTTATCAACATTATGATCAACTTGTTTTTGATTTAAATATTCTTTATAGATAGCTTCAATTGTTTTCAATTTAGGATTTGTTTTTCTTATTTCTTCATAAGCTTTTATTATTAAACGTAAAGAATCATAAAAACTTTTTTTATCTCTTTTAATATAAGCTCTTATAAATTCCACTTGTGATTTAACAGCATAATTAGAATATCTTATTTCTCTTTGAATAAACGGTGTCGTTAACTTTTTAATGCCTAATTCATTAGCCCTAATACTGTCTAAAACAATAAATTTTTTCATTGTTTGACTATTTTTAACCATTTCTTTAAAAGCTATTAAATGTTTTTTATATAAAACACGCATTTTTTTAATTTCTAAAATAGGTTCTTTAAAACCTATTGCTTCTAAAATTACAATACTTCCTCGGTATTTTTTACCAGTTTTATGTTCAACACTTTTTATAAAATTTTGATGTTGAATTAAATAAGGTTCAATAATTGTTTTAAATTTTTCTCTTATTTCATCTGAATTTTCAAAATGACTGGTAAATTTATCAAGCTCTATATTATCATCCTCTTTTAACGTTAAAGCAATACGACATTCTTCATCTAAAACTAAACTTAAAGTTCTTTGCATAATATACATCCCTCTTTTTTAAATTATACCATTATTTAAAAGATTAGGTCAACTATTATAAAAAAAGTTTACTTCTGTTTTTTAAACATATTTATTATTTTAGCAAATTCATATAATATTTCATTACTTTTATTAATAGCTACACTTTTAAAAATAGCTTTACCACCAATTGTTAAACTAGCAATTAATGAAGTAACAATTAAAGAACTAATTAATAAAGGAATATTTAATACTTTAGTTAATGATAAAGCTATTGTAACACCTACTGTGCCTGATATAATTCCACATATATCACCAATAACATCATTACAAAAGCTTGATACTTTATCCGCGTTTTTTTTAAAATTAACGGCTATTTTAGCCCCATTTACTTTTCTTGAACTCATTGAATGGAAAGGTTCAATATCTGCCGCTGTTACAGCTACACCTATCATATCAAACAAAATTCCAATACTTATTATAACTATTAAAATAATTATTGCAATATAAACATTAACATCTCTAATTACTGTTTCTGATAACAATGAAAATAATAAACTTATAATAAAAGTTGCAATCACTATTTTTATAATCCATTTATAATTAATTCTTTCTCTCTTTTTTCTTTCAATTTGTGTTTTAATTTCTTTTTTCATTTTTACTCCTACATAAAATAAAAAGGGTTTTACCCTTAAATTTTTGATATGGCGTTTAATATAGTTAACTTTACGTCATTAGGTCAAGTAGGATTTCCCTAGTTTCTACTCTTACGTTACCATAAGAGCCGTTCCCATTTAAAGAAACTAATGTATCGTTTCCAATACATGACTTGATTACCACTTAGTACGCACTGCAATCCTATATTAAGCACTCTAGGAACTTTCTTCCCCAACTGTTTATTATTAATTCCTTTTTGCAGATTATGTTTCATATTGCAATATCATATTATTTATAGCTATTAAATAATACAACAGATCAATAATCCCCATCATCCACGCAAGACAAGCTACACTACTCGTAACTTATCGCCACATAGTAGGTTTAATCCTAATTCGTTATTAAATAACAAGATTAGGTCTCAGCAAGTAGTGGGTCAATTGCGTATGCCATTACGGTTGCCCAGATACCTTTTCTTCCAGCACTCACCCCAAACTGGGCGTAAGAAGCAAGCACCAGAAGCTTCATAGATGTGCTCTTTAATGGTGGTTTAATCCCATCTTCATAATAAACTTATTGACTAGAATAATGTGCCATCAACAGTTCATAATATTATCATATATATTAGTTTATGTCAAATTATAATAATTGAATAAACTTTAATATCAAAATCTAAAATAAATAAAAGGATTATAAGAAGAACTAGTTAAAAATGAAATACAAAATATAAATAAAATAATTAAAGCAATATTAGATAATATAGTAATACTTGTTTTATTTTTATTATTAGAGTACCATTTTTTTAAAATCGGAAAAGAACATATAATAGCTGGAATAAAATAAATAAACATAGATAATAATTTTGGATATTGGAATACTATATTTACATAATTTGTATGACTAAAAGTAAACATCTTTTGTAAATATAATCCTAAATCAAATAATGTTTCAGTTCTAAATATAACCCAACTAATTATAATAAGAATAAAAGTACATAACCATCTTAAAAAATTAGGTATTTTCAATTTACTAATAAATAATTTTTCAATTAATAATAAAAAGCCAAAATACAAACCCCATAAAATAAAGTTCCAACTAGCCCCATGCCATAATCCAGTTAAAAACCAAACAAGAATAATATTGAAAATCCAGCGGTTTTTTTTAACCCGATTACCACCCAATGGTATATAAACATAATCTTTAAACCACGAACTAAGTGAAATATGCCATCTATGCCAAAAATCTGTTATTGATTTAGCAATATAAGGAAAATTAAAGTTTTCTAAAAAATTAAACCCGAAAATTTTGCCTAAGCCTATTGCCATATCGCTATATCCGGAAAAATCAAAATATATTTGAAAAGTATAAGCTATAGCTCCAATCCAAGCCAGTGATGTCCCTACTCCTTGTAAAGAAGGATGATTAAAAATGGTATCTGCTAATAAAGCCATCTGATTAGCAATTAAAACTTTTTTAGATAATCCAATAATAAATCTTTTAAACCCGCTTATAACATCTTCAATTGTTTCTTTACGATTAGTTAGTTCTTTTTCAACAGTATCATATCGTACAATTGGTCCAGCAATTAATTGTGGAAATAATGTAACATAAAGAGCTAAATCAAATAAATTTTTTTGAACTTTAACTTTATTTCGATATAAATCAATTAAATAAGAAATAGCTTGAAAAGAGAAAAAACTAATACCAATAGGTAAAGCAAAATCAATATTGTTAAAATGACTATTAAATAAAATATTTAAATTATCAATTATAAAATTACCATATTTAAAGAATAATAAAAATATTAAAACAAAAGTTATCGCAAGAAATAACACTTGTTTTTTACCTTTTTTATCTTTATTAATATCACATTTATTTAACAATAAACCACATAAATAAACACTGATAATTATTAAAATCATTAAAATAACATATACCGGTTCACCCCAAGCATAAAAAAGAAGGGAAAAAATTAATAAAATAGTATTACGATAC
>JAVXGE010000040.1:0-8269 GCA_036657555.1 Bacilli bacterium | reverse complement strand
ATAACTATACTCTATATATATTCTTTAAAGTGATTTAAAAAACCAGAATTAACTGGTTTTCTTAGAAAAGGTATTAACAATCAACTTATTAAAATCAACTTTTTCTTTTAAAACATTAGCATTAATCATAATATCTTCAATATGATTGAAATCTGTTTCATTTATATAAGTTGTTTTAAACCATGAATCAATATTTTTATACCGATCAACAATTTTAATTAAATCATTAAGTGAAGTATCAGGAAAAGACGAAGCTATTGTTTTAGCAATTTCTTCACTAGTATTATTATGAACAAAATCTAAACCTTTTTGAATGGCTTTAGTAAAACTTTGCATTATTTTAGGATTATTATCAATATAACTTTTTTTGGCATTATAAGCTGTATATGGAACTGTTCCACCTAACTCTCCAAGTGAAGCAACAACAAACCCATATCCTTGTTTTTCTAATTGTAAGGCATTAGGTTCAAATAAAGTTACAAAGTCTCCGATTCCTCCAATAAAAGCTCCACTCATGGACGCAAAAGCAATACTTGTATCGATCTTAACATCTTTTTTAGGATTAATATTGTTTTCTTTTAAGGTCCATTCTAAAGTCATTTCGGGCATTCCACCAAGACGTCCACCAATTATGGTTTTATTTTTCATATCATTTAAATTAAAATTATCAATTTTATTTCGTGAAACAATAAAGCTACCATCTTTTTTTGTTAAACCAGCAAAGGTTTGTAAATAATCTTTTTCACCTTGGTTGTAAACATAAATAGTAGCTTCACTACCACAAAAGCCTATTTGGACATCGCCTGATAAAACAGCAGCGGTTACTTTGTCGGCACCAGGAGTAAGCATAATTTCTACATCTAAACCCTCATCTTCAAAATAACCTAGTTTTGAAGCTACATATTGTGGTGCATAGAAAACGCTGTGAGTAACTTCGGCTACTTTTATTTTAATTAAATTATTATCTTTTCTGTTTAAAAAATAAACAAGACCACCACTGATAACTAAAATAATTAGAAGTACTGGCAATATAATTTTTTTCAAAAAAATTCCCCTTTCTTTTCAATAATTATTATATTCTTTTAAGCTTAGAGTGTGATTTATAATAAAATATCTAAAAAAGCAAATAAATATGGTATAATATTTTAGATAGACTAAAAGGGTGAAAAAATGTTAAAAAAAATATTGCGGTATGGATTGATAGTAGTAATAACTTATTTTATTTATGCTTTAATTGTTGGTGTTTTACCTTATGCTATACCTAAAAAAGTTAGTCGAGAATTTAAAAATAATTTTAAAATTACTGATTTTTATAGTGATACTAATTCTAATGATCGAATAATGCTTTTAGAAGATTTTAATCAAGCTATGGATGAAAGAATTAGAGCTATTAAAAGTGCTCAAGAAGAAATTATAATGGCTAGTCATAGTGTTACTGAAGGTAAAGCTTCAAAATATATATTAGCAGCGTTATTAGAGGCTAGTAATAGGGGCGTTAAAATTAAATTTATCTTAGATAGTAAAGTCGGTGGGTTTAAAAAACATAGTCTTTATAATGCTTTTATAAATAATACAAATGTTGATTATTATGAATATAGTCAAATCAATTTATTACAACCTTGGGAATTTAATAGTGCTTTTCATGATAAATTTTTAATTATTGATAATCGTTTATTAATTTTAGGTGGTAGAAATATGGATGATCGGTTTTACGGATTATCTAAAGAAGTTACTTATGACCGAGAAGTTTTAGTTTATAACACTGATTTAAAAAGTAATAAAACTGTTATTAAAGATGTTAAAAATTATGCTAATACTTTGTTTAATAGTAAAGATGTTGTTAAAATAAAAGGTAATAAAAAAGATTCTCCTAAATTAAAAATAATTTTAGAAGAATATAATAATTATTTTAAAGATAAAGATTTTAATAGTGATGATGATTATTATATAGGTAAAACTGTTGAAACAAATAAGATAACATTAATTAATAATCCAATAAATAATAATAAAAAGGAACCTCTGGTTGCATATCGATTACAACAATTAGCTTATAATGCTAAAGCTGAAGTCATTGTACAATCACCATATACGATTGGTAATAAATATTTTAAACAAACTTTTAAAAATGTTGCTGATAAGGTTAATTTAAAATTATTAACTAATTCTTTAGCAACGAGTCCTAATTTACCAGCTTTTTCTTATTATTATGTTCATCGTAAAGGTTTATTAAAAACAGGTATTAATATATATGAATATCAAAAAAATGGCTCAATTCATACTAAAAGTATGCTAGTTGATGATAATATAAGTATTGTTGGATCATTTAATTTAGATATGCGTAGTGCTTATATTGATACGGAAACAATGCTTGTTATTGATAGTAAACCATTTAATAAAATATTAAAAGAAGAAGTAAATAAAACGTTTGATAAGTCCTTAAAAGTAGGTAAAAATAATAAATATATTACTAATGATACATTAGTAGAAAAAAAACCGAGTTTATTAAAAATAATAGCGACTTATGTTGTTTCAATTTTTTCAACTATCTTTAAATTTTTAATTTAAAACAAGGAGGTATTTTATGGATTTAACTAATTTAAACGACCAACAAAAAATAGCGGTTGAGATAACTGATGGTCCGCTTTTAGTTTTGGCAGGAGCTGGAAGTGGTAAAACAAAGGTATTAACAACTAAGGTAGCATATCTAGTTTTAGAAAAAAAAATAGAACCAGCTAATATTTTAGCTATTACTTTTACAAATAAAGCAGCTAAAGAAATGAAAGAACGTATTATAAATATGATTGGTCCTTTAGCTTATCAAATCCAGATTTCTACTTTCCATTCGTTTGGTTTAGCAATTATTAAAAAGCATTATGATAAACTAGGTTTAAAACCAAATTTTACTATTCTAGACAGTGATGATACTTCAATTGTTATTAAAACAATTTTAAAAGAAATAAATAGTGATGAAAATTTTAAAGCAATTAAAAGTGTTATAAGTAATAATAAGAATGCTTTAGTTGATGAAAGAGGATATGAAAAATTTGTTGAAAATGATTTTGATGAAGTTGTTTTAGAAGTTTATAAAAAATATAGTTTAAGACTGAAATTAAATAATTGTGTTGATTTTGATGATTTATTAATGTTACCGATAATATTATTTAAAAAACATCCTGATATTTTAAAAGAATATCAAGAACAATATAAATATATTTTAATTGATGAGTATCAAGATACTAATGAAGCTCAGTATCTATTAGCTAAAATGATAAGTGCTAAATATAAAAATATTTGTGTTGTTGGTGATGATAGTCAATCAATTTATTCGTGGCGAGGTTCTAATTATAAAAATATTTTGAATTTTGAAAGAGATTATCCAAAATGTAAAAGTATTTTATTAGAGCAAAATTATCGTTCGACAAAAACAATAATAAATGCTTCAAATGATGTTATTAAAAATAATAAAACTAGAAAAGATAAAAAATTATGGACGGATAATGAAATGGGTTTTAAAATTGATTATTATCGAGCTAACGATGAAAAAGATGAAGCTTATTATGTTACTAAAGAAATAAATAAATTATTAGATAATGGTTGTTGTTTATCTTCAATAGCTATTTTATATAGAACAAATGCTCAAGCAAGAAATTTTGAAGATGAATTATTATTAGAAAACATACCTTATAAAGTTATTGGTAGTTTCTATTTTTATAACCGTAAAGAAATTAAAGATTTAATGGCTTATTTAAAACTTATTTATAATAAAGATGATGATGTTAGTTTAATGCGAATTATAAATGTTCCTAAAAGGAAAATAGGTAAAGTAACTTTAGATAATATAAAACAAGAAGCTAAGCTTATAAATAGTTCTTTATATGATGCTATTAAAACGGGTAAAGAACTAGAATTTAAAAAATTAATTGAAGAATTACGGCAGTTAAAAGATGAAATGACTTTAACGGATTTTATCGAAGAAATTATAGTTAAAACTGGTTTGAAAGAAGAAATCATTTTAGAAAATAATTTAGAAGCAGAAATAAGATTAGAAAATTTGAATGAATTTAAATCAATAGCTTTTCAATTTGAAGATAAATATGGTATAATTAGTCTTGAAGAGTTCCTTGCAGAAGTAAGTTTAGTAGCTGATATTACCGAATATCGTAATAATGATGAAGCTGTTACTTTAATGACTGTTCATAATTCGAAAGGTTTAGAATTTCAAAATGTTTTTATTGTTGGGTTAGAAGAAAGTATTTTTCCGCATTTTAATTCTTTTGATAGTAATGAAGCTTTAGAAGAAGAAAGAAGACTTTGTTATGTAGCTATGACAAGAGCTAAAAAAAGACTTTGGTTGTTAAATGCTAAAACAAGAGTTTTATATGGTAATCGGGTTAATAATCAAGAAAGCCGTTTTATTAAAGAAATTGATGATACATATTTTAATATAAAACAGGAAGCTAAAATGACAACTAATATTAATGAAGATATTGAATATAATATTGGTGATCATATTGTGTTTGAACCATATGGACAAGGAGTTATTGTTGGTATTAAGCAACGTATTTTAGAGGTTGCTTTTAGACATCCTTATGGTATTAAAACGTTAATTAAAGGTCATAAAAAGATAAGGAAGGTGTAATTATGCTAAGTATTTGGAGTAATATCAAGGATTTTTTTGAAGGAATTAAAGAATGGTTTATGGCTAATAGTAGTAATCCTTTTTTATGGGTTGGTATTATAATTATTGGTTTATTAATTTTTGAATTTACATATCAGGCATTACATAAAGGAGATTAACGATGGATTTAAAAAAGATATATGAAGATATAAATAAATATGTTGGTCAGGAAATTATTTTACAAGGTTGGATTAGAAATCACCGAAAACAAAAAGAATTTGGCTTTATTGATTTTTATGATGGTACTTGTTTTAAGTCGATTCAAATTGTGTATGATAATACTTTAACAGATTTCAACAATATAAGTAAATTAAGAGTAGGTTGTTCAATTGAAGTAAAGGGTATTTTAAATAAGTCTTTAGGAGAACACCAAGACTATGAAGTAAGTGCTAAAAAGGTTATTTTGTTAGGAGATTGTCCCGAAGATTATCCAATTCAACCGAAACGCCATACGCGTGAATTTTTAAGAGAAGTTGGTTATTTAAGGCCTAGAACTAATTTATTTCAAGCCGTTTTTAGAGTAAGAAGTGTTGCTGCTTATGCTATTCATAATTATTTTCAAAATAATGGATATGTTTATTTTCATGCCCCTTTAATTACAGCTAGTGATTGTGAAGGAGCAGGGGAAATGTTTCAAATAACAACTTTAGATTTAAATAAAATAGCTAAGGATAAAAAAGTTGATTATGCGAAAGATTTTTTTGGTAAACCAGCTAGTTTAACGGTATCGGGTCAATTGCAAGCTGAAGCTTTTGCAATGGCTTATAAAAAAGTTTATACTTTTGGTCCTACCTTTAGAGCGGAAAATTCAAATACAAAAACACATGCTTCGGAGTTTTGGATGATCGAACCAGAAATAGCTTTTTGTAATCTCGAGCAATTAATGGATATTGAAGAAGATATGCTTAAATATATAGTTAAATATACTTTAGAACATGCTCATGATGAATTAACCTTTTTTAATCAATTTGTTGAAAAAGATTTAATTGATAAATTAACTAATTATTTAAATAGTACTTCGGTAAGAATAAGCCATGAAGAAGCTATTAAAATATTAATTGATAGTAAAGTTAAATTTGAAAATGAACCTAAATATGGTGAGGATTTAGCAACTGAACACGAAAAATATTTAACTAATTATTATAATAGTCCGGTTTTTGTTAAAGATTGGCCTAAAGATATTAAAGCTTTTTATATGCGTTTAAATGAAGATAATAAAACAGTTGCAGCGGTTGATTTATTAGTTCCGGGAGCGGGAGAACTTATGGGGGGATCTCAAAGAGAAGAAAGATTAGATGTTCTTCTTAATAAAATGGAAAATTTAGAAGTTCCAACCGATGGAATGGAATGGTATTTAAATTTAAGAAAATATGGTGGTTGTATTCATTCGGGATTTGGAATGGGTTTTGAAAGACTACTTATTTATTTAACTGGTGTTGAAAATATTAGGGATGTTATTCCTTTTCCTAGAACACCTGGTAATTGTGAATTTTAAATATAAAAATTAAATATTTCTAAGGTTATTAATAATCATATTAATAAATAAAATAAGTAAAATAATAAGATAATGTTTTTTAAGAAAGTTGATAAAATAATAAATATATTTATCTTCTTTTTTTATAATGTCTTTAATTAACATGCCAAAAGAAAAAGTCGCTATAATAAAAATAGGAATAGATAATAAGTTATAGTTTAAAGCTTTATTAAAGTTAAACTGAAAAATAGCTATAAAAGCTCTTGATAAACCACAACCTGGGCAGGCAATGTGGAAAAAAAATTTAAAGGGACATTTATAATCAATTATAAAAACTAATAAAAAGACTACTATTAAAAATAGTAGTACATATTTGGTTTTTTTCATTAATCTCTTAAAGGATTACCATTACTATCAGTATTAATACTGCCAGTTAAAATTAAAATACCTTCGATAAATCCCCATAATCCAGCAATCCCACAAGTTACAAGTGTTAAAATAATTTGTGTAATAGCACGACCTGTATTACCTAAATAAAAATTATGAATGCCCCAAGCTCCTAAGAAAATACCTAATAAGCCAGCTGCTAATTTTGACTTGGCTTCTGTATTTGCACTTGTAAATAATTTACCACAGTTTAGACATACTTGAGCTCCATCTTTAATCTCTGTGCCACAGTTCGGACAAAATTTATTCATAAAACGACCCCCTTATGTATTAATGATATCATTTTAAATCAAACATTTCAAGTATAATTTTATGAAAATGATACAAAATAGTAGTAAAGGAGGATTTATGAAAAAAATTATCAGTTTTTTAACCATTTTGTTACTTTTTACAGGTTGTACCGATTTATCAAATACACCAACTAAAAAATCGGAGGCATTCTTTAAAAAATATCAATCTTTAGATAATAATGTTTTAGTTGATCTAAATGGTGTTATTACGGCTAACAGTAATATGAATCAAAAGCAAAAAGATATATATCGTGATATTATGAAAAAACATTATCAAAATTTAACTTATGAAATTAAGGATGAAACAATTGATGGTAATAGTGCTGTAGTTAATGTTGAAATATCGGTAACTGATTTTAAAAAAGTAATTGATGAAGCTGATGCTTATTTATTAACGCATAAAGAGGAGTTTAATAATGATAAAAAGGAATATGATGCTTCTAAATTTATGGATTATCGATTAGAACAATTAAAAAAGGCTAAGGATAAAGTTAAATATACATTACATTTATCATTTACTAAAACAAATAAAGAATGGACTTTAGATAAATTAGATAGTGTTACTTATGATAAAATAAATGGTGTTTATAATTACTAACAATAGTTAAACTATTGTTTTTTAAATTCAATAATTATAAAGAAAACCAGTTTATGATTTATAAAAAAAAATTAAAAAAAAGAACGCAACCGAGTTGTAAAGTTAGCTTTTATGGATTCATGTATATAATCTCGACTTTTGTAAGAAAAAAAGCTTATAAAAGCTATTTAACAATATTGTTTATAAAACCATTTTGAACATATTTAGTTTCATTAACGACAATAAAAGCATCATGGTCTAGTTTTTTAACTAATCTTTTTAAATGATCAAAGCTTTTATTATTTATTTCAATAAATAACATATCCTTTTCTTTACTTGTATCTTTACCAACAACATCAATAACGGTTACGGCATATCCTTCTTTTCTTAAGGTGTCAACCATAATTGGATAGGCATTATCGGTTATTATTTGAACATTCAAATTGCCTTTAATTAATCTATTGGATAATAAACCACCTATATAAGTACCGGTTGCAAAACCTAAAGAATAAGAAATAGCTATCCAAAGACTATTATTATCCGTATTTAAAACTTCTTTAACAACAACAAACCAAATTAATACTTCAAAAAAACCTACGATACTAGCATATAAAATTTTACCTTTAACGGTTATTATAGTTCGTAAAGTACCCATGGATACATCTAATATTCTAGCAAAAAAAACTTTAATACATAAAAATAATAAACCCATATATTATCACCATTTTTAGTATGGTATTTATTTATAAAATTAATCATTTGTTTTGACATTTTGTATAAAAGGTGCTATTATTAAATAAGAG
>JAVXGE010000039.1:0-8571 GCA_036657555.1 Bacilli bacterium | reverse complement strand
ACATTATGAACATCATCAAATGAATAAGTTAAATCTTTTATAATAATATCTCCTTGCATCGGTTTATTAATAATACTTGTATTAGATTTAACATAAAACATTTTTAAAACTCTTTTAATAGCATTTAAAGCTTGTTTAACACTTGTATCTAAATCCATAATATTTCGAATTGGTTCTAAAAAATAAGCTAATAAGGCATTGAAAGATAAAAGATTTCCTAAAGTTATTTTATTATCAAAAACTAAAAGAATGCCCACTAATATAATCGCTATAAAGCCAATATTATTTATTATTTCTTTTAATAAATATTGATAATTATAACAATGATCAAATTTAAATATTTCATTAGACATATCAACATATTTATTTTCAAAATTGTTAATAATACTTTTTTCAATATTACAACCTTTTACTGATTCAAAACCATTAATACTTTCAACCATATAAGAAGTTGCACTAGCTTTTTTTCTTTGACAAGAATCAACATAATTATTAAAAGGTTGTTTAAATATTAAACCAATTAATAAATATAATAACATAATAACAATACTAATAATAAATAAAGTAGTATTCATAATATACATAACAATTAAAGCAATAATCGTAAGTGGTAAATCGATAAAGATACTGATAGCCACTTTACTTATAACTTGTCTAACAGCTTCTAAATCACTAATTCTAGATATAATTTCCCCCGTTGTATGATTACGATAGTAATAATACGGAAGTAAAATCATCTGTTTAAAAGTTTTATCCGTTAATTCAAGATCGACTTTTTGATTAATTAAAATAATTATTTGATTACGAAGAAAATCAGACACTATTTTAAATATATACAAAATAAGAAATATAATAAATATGAAATAAATTTTATTCTTAGTTGTATTAACATTATCAATCATATTTTGCAAATAAAAGGTTGTTATAATAGAAAATATAGTTATAAAAATAGAAATTATTATTACTTGTAGTAATTCTTTTTTAGATGAACTTAAAATATTTTTAATAAATATTCCATATGAGTTTTTTTGCATAAGAGGGATTGGTTTTATTGGATATAGGGTTATTAGAATATTATTGAATATTTTATTAAACTCATCATATGTATAATAAGATATTTTACCGATAGGATCTTTTATTAATAATCTTTTCTTTTTAAAATCAATTTTATCAATAACAACATAATGATTGTAGGAGTTATCAATTGTAATATGAGCAATACATGGTAATATAATGTTACTTGCATTTATATCTTTTAATTCACATCTAACACCACTAGCTTCAAAACCACATATTTTGGCCGCTTCAATTAAGTGATATGCAGTTGTTCCTTTATTATCGTTTTTGCACATCAACTTTAATTCTTCAATATCAAGATAACCTTTGTAGTGTTTAATAATCATTAATAGACAAGCCGGACCACAATCTTTAAAACCATCTTGTTTAACTAACGTTTTATTTTTAAACATCTTTTTCACCTCCTACTAGTTATATAGACCATAACTAGGTCAAATTCCTGCAAGAAATTGAAAAAAGTTGTTAAAAAGACAAAAAAAAGGTTAAAAT
The DNA here is from genome assembly GCA_036657555.1 of Bacilli bacterium. Taxonomy (GTDB): domain Bacteria; phylum Bacillota_I; class Bacilli_A; order RF39; family UBA660; genus Faecisoma. The sequence continues at coordinate 7,005 of JAVXGE010000039.1, read as the reverse complement.
TAACTCTTTTGAAACATTTTAACCTTTTTTAAACCATATTTTTTATTTTTAATTAATTTTAAATCACATGTAATTTCTTCTTCTAGTTCACACACAATTAAACCATTCTTTTTTAATAAATCATCTTTTATTATTTTATTAATAATCTTATCCATTAAATTTTCATGATATGGTGGATCTAATAAAATAATATCAAATTTTATATTATTTATTTTAAAATATTCTAGAGCATCAAAACAATCTTTTTTCATTATAAATTTATTATCCATATCAATAGTATTTTTAATAATAGTTTCAATAGCTATTTTATTATTATCAACAAAATAACAAGTAGCCCCATTACTTATAGCTTCAATACCTAAATTACCAGCTCCGGCAAATAAATCTAAAACAATACTATCTTTTAAATAACCTTGTAACATGGCAAACATTGATTCTTTTACTCTATCCATTGTTGGTCTTGTTCCATTTATATTAAAACCTTCTAATTGTTTACCTTTATATAAACCACTTATAACACGCATTTACATCACCTTTATCATTATATAGATAAATATTCTTTAAAGCAATAAAAATATGATATTTTACTTTTAAGCTAGTTATTTATCTAAAATTTTATTATTTGATAAAAATATGATATTATATATATAGTTTGAGGTGTGTTATGAAAAAAATATTTGCTAAAGGTATTTGCTTTAATAAATTATTTTATATTTTTATGATTGGTTCTGTTTTCGGAGCTTACTATGAAGAAATAGCTTGTTTTATATCTAAAATGATTAATCATCAACCTTTAGTTTGGCAATATTTTAGAGGTTTAATTTATGGTCCTTTTAGTCCTGTTTATGGCTTTGGAGCTGTCTTTTTAACTATTCTGCTCGTAAGAAAAAAAAGATCAAATATAACAACCTTTTTCTTAGCCTTCTTAGGTGGAGGATTTATTGAATATATAACTAGTTTTTTACAAGAAACATTTGTTGGTTCCATATCTTGGGATTACTCCAATAAATTTTTAAATATTAATGGTCGCACAACGATTATTTATATGTTGTTTTGGGGCTTATTAGGTCTTGTCTTTGTTAAATATATATATCCTTTTATATCTAATTTAATTGAAAAAATACCTTATAAAACAGGAACTATTTTAACTAAAATTTTAATTGTTCTTATGGTTTTTAATATGTTTATATCGTGGACAGCTTTATTTAGACAAACAAGACGTCATGATGGGCAACCACCCATCACTAAAATCGGAGAAATATACGACAAAATATATCCTGATAGTTTCCTTAAAAAAATATATAGTAATATGACATCTAAATAAGAAAGAAGGTTTTTAATGACATATCTTTATTTAATAAGTTTTACCTTTATTATTGCCGGTTTGATATTGTTATTATTTCTTATTTTACAAGGTAAAAAAAAGCCTTTTAAATTAATAAAAAACACTAATTGTCATTATGCTGTTTGTATACCAGCTAAAGATGAATCAAAGGTTATTGAAAGTTTACTTATAAGCCTTTCTAAGCAAGCTAATATGCAAGATGTATATATTGTCGTTGAAGATCCGTTTGATCCAACTATCGATATAGCTAAACGTTATAAAGCCAATATTTTTATTCGAACTAGCCATAATAAGAATAGAAAAGGTTATGCTATTGATGAATTAATTAAAGATATTTTAAAAAATAAACAATATGACTTATATTTTATCTTTGATGCTGATAATATTTTAGAAGACAACTATATTGCTAAAATGCTTAAATGTTATAAAAAAGGTTATGAAGTAGCAACCGGTTATCGAAATATTAAAAATAATTATAATATTGTAGCTAATAGTTCTATTTTAACTTTTTCTATGATTAATAATTTTATTAATAAACACCGTAATCGTTTAAATAAACCTATTACCTTATCAGGAACCGGTTTATATATAAGCGGTAACTTAATTAATAAATGGCAAGGTTTTCCTTTTCATTGTTTAACCGAAGATTATGAACTATCCCTTTATTTATCAGCTAATAATATTGCATCCTATTATGATGATTCAGCCTGTTTTTTTGATGAACAACCGACTAATTTAAAAACAAGTATCCAACAACGAACAAGATGGATTAAAGGCTTCCTTGAAGCTCGAAAAAAAAGATTAGGTGACATTAATGACTTTGGTAAATTAATTGGTATCATTCCTTATTTATTTATCTTATTGGGTTTGGGAATTATTATTAGTAGTAACATTATTAATTTAATTTATTGTTTAATAATAAATAATAAATACTGCTTTACAATTTTAGGCAACATTATTATTTCTTTATTTATTTTTTTATTTATTTTAATTATCGTAACCATTATAATTTTATTAATTGATAAAAAATTAAATATAACGATAAAACAAAAAAGACAACTTATCTTCTATCATCCTTTATTCTTGTTAACTTATATTATTTGTTTTATTAAAGCTATTACAACTAAAGATATGAGTTGGGGTAATATTAAACATGGTGAGGATTAAAAAAAGTAACAAATTTGTTACTTTTTTAACGTCTTCCTTTTTTAAAAAAGGAAGTTATTAAATAATATTCAAAAATAATATATACAACAAATAAAACCCATAAAAGAACCGTTGTAAAAATACCTGATGAATAACTTTTAATAATACTATCAATACCACTTGGAAAGTATTTAGTAACAACCCTTGTAATAGCTATATTACCACCTATAAAAGATACAATCTTTAAAAATATATCAATCATGGCAATATAATAAATAGAACTTTTAAACTTTTTAAATATCATAACAGCCACTAAACCTAAAACAATAACAATAACAACTATATCCATATTATCTCCTTTTCTTTACTAATGGTCTATTTTTAATAATAAATCCATCACTAATTACATAACCTTGCTTTAATAATGCTGAATTTATAAAAGGATTCTTAGCCTTAGGAATAATAATACTTTCTAAAGTTGTTGTTTCAAATAAATGCTTATTTAAAAATTCTAAACACAAAATAAATTCTTGGTATAAACAACTACTTTCAATATTATAGCTAAGCAATAATTTATCATCTTCTAACCCTTCTTTTTTAAAGATAACTTTCGATCCACTTGGTTGCGATAAAAGATAATTATCATCCATTTTATATAAAATTATTTTATTTTCTAAATCCCTAACAAAATCGTTCATTATTTCTCCAAATCCATTACTAAAGTATAGTCAGCACACATAACTATTTTAGTAATTAAAGTATTTTTTTCATAAGTAGTTATTTTATAATTATCAACTAAATAAGTATTACTATGTTCAACATAATTAGTACTTTCTAAAGTACCTCTTTTAATTAAATTATAAATACTAATAGGTTCAAACAAAGATAAATCATAATTTAAATTATCAGGTAAGGTTGTATAAGTATTATCATTATAAGTTATAACTGTTTGTCCATCAACCAAAACTTTAAAATTATCCTTACCGCTTATTTCATAACTATAAGAAGTAATATTTTTAAATTTATCTAAAGGTTCTAAAACAACATTGTTTTTAGGCGTATAAATATATAAAAATACTAAACCAAAGAAAATAAAATACATACCTAATATTACTAAACTACGATATCTTTTATTAGCCCATATTTTTTTAATAAAAGCTATTACTTCTTTCATTGCAATATTTTACCTACTAAATTTTCTTTGCCATTAATAAAATCTATTCCCGATACTTTGTTTTTACCTTCTAATTGAACACAAGTAAAAACCACTTCACCATTACTAACTTTAACTCCAAAACCATCTTTATATAAACTAGTTATAGCTCCGTTAAAACCTGTTGGATAATTATCAGTAGCATAACTTGACCAAACTTTTAAAATTTTACCCTCAAATATACAATAAGCTCCTGGCCACCCATTAAGTCCTCTTATTTGATTGACAACTTGCTTAACAGTTTTATTAAAAGAAATCTTTTCATCTTCTCTTTTAATAGTAAAAGCTAATGTTGCTTCTTGATTATTTTGAGCTGTTCTCGTATTGGTTCCATCTATAATACTAGGTAAAGTTTTAAGTAATAAATCCCGACCAACAATACTTAATTTATCATGTAAACTACTAGCCGTATCGGTGTCTTCAATCACAACTTCTTCTTGACTTATAATATCTCCTTCATCCATTTTAGGATTCATATACATAATTGTAATACCTGTTTTTTTATGACCCTCAATAATAGCTTTATGAATAGGAGCTCCACCTCTTAATTTAGGTAATAAAGAAGCATGAACATTAACACAACCTAAACGAGGACAATCTAAAACTTCTTCAGGTATAATTTGTCCATAAGCACAAGTTACAATCAAAGAAGGTTCTAAATCAATTATTTCCTTAAATTCTTCTTTAATTTTATGAGGTTGTAAAACAAGAATATTATTATCCAAAGCCAATTTTTTAATCGGTGAATAAGCTCCTTTATCCGGTTGTGTAACAACAGCCCTAACCTTATAATTATCTAATAATCCCTGTAAAACAGGAACAGCAAAAACTGGTGTTCCCATAAAAATTATTTGAACTTCTTTTTCAATTTCAATCTTTGATAAATCCATATCATCACCCTTTCATTATTTTACCACATATTTATTAATTTGACTATATTCGATTCGGATTAAAATCAATTGTAACACTTATTAAATTATTTCGATATTTATTATTAATAAATTTAAAACTTTCTAAAACTTTAGAAGTATCTTTATATTTAATAATTATCTGATAAAAATAAACATTATTAATTTTAGGTATTGCCCCCGTACTAGGGCCTAAAATAATAGCTTCTTTTAAATTATCTTCTAAATACTTAGCTATTTTATTAGCTTCTTCACTACATTTTAAACTATCGATTCCTTGAATTTTAATTAAACTCAAATTATAAAAAGGTGGATATTTTAAAATGCTTCTTATTTTCATTTCTTCTTTATAAAAACCTATATAATCATTAGTAGCAGCTTTAATTAAACTATAATGATCAATATTAAAACCTTGAATAACGACTTCGCCAGTTAAAGCTGATCTTCCTGAACGACCTGAAACTTGAGATAATAATTGAAAAGTTCTTTCACCACTTCTAAAATCAGGAATAGCTAAAGAAGCATCAGCATTAATAACACCAACTAAGGTAACTTTAGGAAAATCCAAACCTTTAGCAATCATTTGTGTCCCTATTAAAATATTATATTCCTCTTTTTCAAAAGCCTTTATAATATTTTGATGTGCTTTTTTTGTCCTTGTTGTATCAACATCCATTCGTAATGTTTTAGCATAAGGAAATAATTTATTAACTTCTTGTTCTAACTTTTCTGTACCCATTCCTCTTTCATTAATATCACGACTTTGACAAATTGGACAAACCGTCAATTTGTTTTCTTCATGATTACAATAATGACATATCATTTTACCCTTATTTAAATGATATGTTAAAGGAATATCGCAAGCTTGACACTTCATTGTATAACCACAATTTTTACAAGTAACAATCGTTGAATAACCACGTCTATTTAACAATAATATAATTTGTTCTTTTTTATCTAAAGTTTCCTTTATCTTTTGTTTTAATAAAGAAGAAAAAATATTATTTCTTTTTTTCATTTCTTCTTTCATATCAACTAAATAAACTTTAGGCATATTATTATTAACTCTTTTAGTCATTTTAAGTAATGTATATATCCCATTACTAGCTCGAGTATAACTTTCAATTGATGGCGTCGCACTACCTAGTATTAAAGGACATTTATTTTTCTTACACCGATATAAAGCCATATCAATAGCATTATATTGAGGGATATTTTCTTGCTTATAAGTACTAGAATGTTCTTCATCAATAATAATAATTCCTAAATTAGTTAATGGCGCAAATATAGCACTTCTAGCCCCAATAACAATCGAAACTTCTTTCTTTTCAATCCTTCGCCATTCATCATATTTTTCACCATTACTTAAATGACTGTGCAAAATAGCTATTTTATAACCAAATCTTTTTTTAAAAGTTTCCACTAATTGTGGCGTTAAACTTATTTCCGGCACTAAAACTAAAGCTTCTTTATTTAACTGTAAAACTTCATTTATTAACTGCATATAAACTTCTGTTTTCCCACTACCAGTTACACCATGAAGTAAATAAGGTTTAAAAATATCAAAAGTAATCTTTTTAATAACTTCTTTTTGTTCTTCCGTCAAAATAATTTTTTTTTCTTCATCAACAACATCGTCTTTTAAACGATAACTTTCTTCTGATTTTTTAATGAAAACACCTTGTTCAATCAACTTTTTAACACTATAAGCAGATATTTTATTAGCTTCACTTAATAAAATTTTATTATTTTTTAATAAAGCAAATATCCTTTTTTCATTTGTTGTCATTGGTTCATATTCTTTATTAACAATTAAAAATATAAGCATTTTTTTATTAACAATAAATCCTTGTTTTGCTTTTAAAGCACTAGGTAACATTGTTTGATAAGCTTGGGTTAAAGTACATAAAGTTTTTTTACTTAAGTAAACACCTAAATCTAACAATTCTTTGTTTAAAACTGGATTAATATCAATTACATCAATAAGTTCTTTTAGGTCATAATCAGTAACAAAATTATCCTTTAATTCCACAATAAAACCTTCTAGTTTTTGCGTACTAAAAGATACTAAACATCTACTTCCGACCTTAACCTTATCTTCTAATTGTTTAGGTACTAAATAAGTAAATGTTTTATCAATTTTTCTTGTTTGAACTAAAACATTTGCAACCATAATTCCACCTATTTTTATTCTACACGACAAATAAATGTTTGTCAAATATTTATAGCATTAAAAACCATAATAAAAATAGAGGTGATTTATGAAACCAATTATTGGCATTGTTGGTCGTAGTGGTAGTATAAACAATAAAAATATTTTTTGTATTTACGACAACTATCGAAGATCTATCATTAAAGCTGGTGGTATCCCTATTGTATTACTGCCACCTCAA
>JAVXGE010000038.1:0-8731 GCA_036657555.1 Bacilli bacterium | reverse complement strand
TTTTTATTTCTGCATATATTTTAAGTGTATAGAAAGGAATATGATATATGGAAACATTAAAAGTCGGATCGAAGTCAAATCCTAATTCAGTTGCAGGAGCCTTAGCTAATGTCTTTCGAGAAAAAGGTGAGGTTGAAATTCAAGCTGTAGGGGCAGGAGCTTTAAATCAAGCTGTTAAAGCAGTGGCTATTGCAAGAGGGTTTGTTGCACCGTCAGGTAAAAATTTAATTTGTATCCCGGCATTTACGGATATAATAATTGATGGGGAAGAAAGAACTGCTATTAAACTAATTATAGAAGCAAGATAACTTGCTTTTTTTATTGATTATATATATAATGATAAAGGTGATTTATATGGATAATAATTTAAAAAGGACAATTATTTTAACACATTATCAAAATCCAATTAACAAAGGTCTAATAAATGATAATAGTTATTTTAAAACTAACATGAATAATGAAAGTTGTATTGATGAAATTAATTTGATGGTAAAAGTAGAAAATAATATAATTAAAGATATCCGTTTTGATGGTGAGGCTTGTGCTATATGTACAAGTGCTACTTCTATTATGATAGATACTTTATTAAATAAGAGTCTTGACGATGTTAAGTTAATATATAATAATTATGATAATATGATTAATGAAAAAGATTATGATCAGAATATTTTAGAACAAGCTGTTGTTTATGACGATATATATAAACAGCCTAATAGAAAAAAATGTGCTTTGTTACCTTGGTGGGGTATTATTAAAATTATTGAGGAGAATAATTTATGATAGAAGATTACATTGAATTAGGTATTAAAAAAGTTAATAATAAAAAAATAAATATGTTTATATTAGGTATTTTAGCAGGGCTATTTATAGGACTAGCTTCTTTATTAGCAACGGTTTGTTCTTATACCTTAACTGGTAGTATAGCTAAAGTGTTAGCAGGGCTAGTTTTTCCAATTGGTTTATCTTTAGTTGTTCTTTTTAAAACAGAATTATTTACTGGAAACAGTTTATTAGTAATACCTTTATTAGATAAAAAAATTAAACTAAAACAATTATTATTAAATTGGTTAATTGTTTATTTAGGTAATTTAGTAGGTTCATTTCTTTTAGCATTACTTATTTATTTAAGTGGCATCATAACTAAAAATCAAGAATTAGGAATTAGTTTAATTAATATTGCTATTAATAAAACGACATTAACGTTTACCAATGCCATTATTTTAGGATCTTTTTGTAATATATTAGTATGTGCTTCAATTTATTTGTGTAGTAGTCTTAAAACGATAAGTGAAAAAATAATGGTTATTTTTTTATCTGTTTTTATGTTTGTTGCTCTTGGATTTGAACATTCAGTTGCTAATATGTATTATTTAATTACTGGATTATTTCTTAAATTTGACACTGGTTTAATGCAAAGAGCCATGGAACTTAAATTAAATATTGATGTTTTAAATGTTAAAACAGTTATTTGTTCTAATTTATGGCCGGTTACCATTGGTAATATTATAGGTGGGACTTTATTGGGATTTATTCTTTGGTATATATTTAAAAAAAGAAGGTGAAAAAATGGCTAAAGGTTTAAATAAAAACAAAATAAAAGCAATATCAAAAACTAAAGGTGAACCAAAATGGATGTTGGATTTTCGCTTACAGGCTTTTGAAAAATTTGAAAGTTTAGATAATCCCATGTTCGGTCCGGAATTAAGAATAGATTTTGATGAAATTAATTATTATAAAAAGGTGACGGATACGATATCTTCTAATTGGGAAGATGTTCCTAAGGAAGTAAAAAATATTTTTGATAAAATTGGTTTGCCACAAGCTGAACAAAAATATTTGGCTGGTGTAGGAGCTCAATTTGAAAGTGAAGTTATTTATCATAATATGTTACAAGAACTAGTTGATAAAAATGTTATTTTTTGTGATACAGATACGGCTTTAAAAAAATATCCAGATTTATTTAAAAAGTATTTTAATAATTTGGTTAAATATAATGAAAATAAATATACAGCTTTAAATAGTTGTGTATGGAGTGGTGGAACTTTTATTTATGTGCCCCCGCATACTAAATTAGATCGACCTTTACAAAGTTATTTTCGAATTAATACTAAAAATATGGGACAATTTGAAAGAACTATAATTATTGTTGATGATGATGCTGATTTGCATTATATGGAAGGATGTACGGCTCCAACTTATACAGCGGATAGTTTACATGCTGCGGTCGTTGAAATATATGTTGGCAAAAATGCTAAGTGTCGATATACGACAATTCAAAATTGGTCTAGTGATGTTTATAATTTAGTTACTAAACGAGCTATTGTAAGTGAAAATGGTTTAATGGAATGGATTGATGGTAATATTGGTTCACAAATCAATATGAAGTACCCAGCTTGTATTTTAAATGAGCCTGGAGCGTGTGGCAATACTATTTCGGTAGCTATTGCTGGGTCTAATCAAATTCAAGACACAGGGGCTAAAATGATTCATTTAGCACCTAATACTAGAAGTAATATTATAAGTAAATCAATTGCCACCAATGGTGGAGAAGCTAATTATCGTGGGACTGTTTATATTGATAAAAAAGCTATTAATTCAAAAAGCAAAGTTAAATGTGATACAATTATAATTGATAATAATTCGACTAGTGATACCATACCTAAAAATACTGTGAATAATAACAGTTCAACTTTAGAACATGAAGCTACTGTATCAAAAATAAGTAAAGAACAATTATTTTATTTAATGAGTAGGGGATTAACTGAGGAAAAAGCCAAAGAATTATTAATTATTGGTTTTATTGATAAATTTAAAGAAGAATTGCCAATGGAATATGCAGTTGAATTAAATGCTTTATTGAAAAATTATTTTTAAATGTGTTATATTATTAGAAGGAGGAATATTTATGAAAAAAGTTTTATTAGGTAGTATTTTATTAGGTAGTATATTTTTGATGGTTGGTTGTGGTAACAAAACAACTAAATATGAAAAGGTTATGCAAGAATATGCAACAACTTTTTATAACTTACATCAAAAAGGTACTGAAGGATTAACTAATCCTACAGTTAGTATTAAACAGTTAAAAGAAGCTGTAAGTCAAGTAAAAGATGACTTTGATATGAAAAAACTTGATAAATGTGAAGATGAATCATATGTTGAAATTATTTTACAAGATGGTTCTAAAGAAATAAAAGAATATAAATTTTATATGAAATGTAAATAATGTAAAAACTACCAATTTCAAAAATTGGTAGTTTTTTTATCTTCAATTTTTAAAATTGGTCTAGGCAGATTTTCGAAATTGGTAAAATAAAGGCTTCCAATTTCTAAAATTAGTCATTTGCACTCCTTTTTCAACTATGTTATATTGGTACTGAAAGGAGGAAAAAGCATGTTAAATCAATCAATTTTAGTAGGGCGAATTGTCAGAGAACCAGAAGTAAAAGAATTAGAATCAGGTAATAAAGTAACAAACATTACTTTAGCTGTTCAAAGATCATATAAAAATGTCAATGGCGAATATGATACCGATTTTATTTCTTGCGTTTTATGGAAAGGAATTGCAGAAGCTACAAGTGAGTATTGTAAAAAAGGCGATTTAATTGGTGTGCGGGGCCATATCCAAACAAGAAGTGTTACTTATCCTGACGAAACAAAACATAATGTTGTGGAAGTAATAGCTGAACGCGTAACTTTTTTATCAACAAAAAACAAAGAAAACAAGGAAAATTAACCTTGTTTTTCTTCATTATAAAATAATTCATCTGGTTTTAATTTAAAAACATTTGCTATATTAATAGCCATTTTGTATGATAGATTACGTTTTTTATTTTCTAATTGCCAATAATATGGTTTTGAAATATTTAATATATGAGCCATATCATCATAAGTAAAACGGTTTTCGATTCTTTTTTTAGCTAAATATCTATATTTATTTTCCATAATTACCACCATTTATATGATATCATATAATGACATTTATGTAAACATATTGCGTATATACGTATAATAATACATTGTGAATATTTTTTCAAAATAGTAACATAATAAAAGAAGTGGTGAGAAAATGGAAAGAATTAAAGTAAAAGAATTATTTGGAAGAAATTTAAAATATTATCGATTTAAAAAAGGTTTATCGCAAGAACAACTTGCTGAAAAAATCGATACGACTGTTACTTATATTAGCAATATTGAAACGGGTCGAAATGGTGTTACTTTTACTAAAGTCGAAGAATTTTGTAATGTGTTAGGAATAAAACCAAGTCAATTGTTTGATGAAGGTGTATATAAAAAAGAATTTTGTGATCGTTTAGATTTATATAAAAAGAGAAACAAGGCTTAGACCTTGTTTTTAAATTCATCATAAAAAATATTATCAGGTCGTAGTTTGAATATTTTGGATATTTTAACAGCAGTATCATAAGATAATCGTCGTTTGTCATTTTCAATTTGCCAATAAAAAGATTTACTAATTTTTAATTTATCAGCCATAAATTGACAGCTGTAGTTATATTTTGTTCGAAATTCTTTAAGTCTATCCATAAAATCATCTCCTAATGTTAATTATACATTAATATTTGATTAATTTCAAGTGAATTTTTAACTTTTATTAATTTTCTTGCAATTTGCAAAATATGTGATATAATAAAGTTAACAATTTGATTACGGAGGGAAAATTATGATAATTGGTAAAAGATTAAAAGAAGCAAGAGTTGCAAAGAAAATGTCACAAGAGGAACTAGGTAATATCTTAGGTGTATCAAAAGTATCTATTTGTGGTTATGAAAGAGGTACAAGGACACCTAATATGACTAATTTTTTAGAGTTAATTAATATTTTAGACTTAGATACTAAATATGTATTAGGTCAAGATGTTAAGACAATAAATGAGGATAATGAAGAATATTCTATTAAGTTAGCTAAAGAAGATTTTGAAATAGTTGAAGCTATTAAAAAAAATCGTGAATTATACAATATGTTTTGTTCTAATCCTAAAAAAACTGTTGATAAAATTAAAACTAAATTGAATTTATAGGATAAGTTTATGAAGTTTATTAATTATTTAAAAAAAATTAACAAAGATGAAAAAAAATTAAATAAAAAAGACACACGACAATTGTGTCTCTTTATCTTTATGTTTGGTGGGTTTATAGGATTTTTAGCTGAAGAAATATTTAGTATAGTTGTTTTAAAACAATTTACTAAAAGCGGTTTTTTATATGGTTGTTTTTTACCAATTTATGCTTGGGGCTGTTTATTAATTTTTATGCTTTCTTTAAAATTTAAAAAAAAGCCTTTTATATTAGTTTTCTTAATTATGTTAGCAACGGGGATATTAGAATATTGTACTGGGGAAGCCATGCTTTTAATTTGGGGTAAGCGTTGGTGGGATTATGGTTCTTATTTTTTAAATATAAATGGTCATGTATGTTTATGGAGTGTTAGTCTTTTTGCTATAGGTGGTTTGTTATTTACTTATATAATTGAACCTTTAATAAGAAGGCTTATGACTAAAATAGAACCTAAAAAAATTGATACTATTTGTTTATCTTTTAGTATTATCTTTATTATTGATAACATTTTATCATTTACTTTTCGTAATAGTATTTAAGGTGTATTTTATACATCTTTTTTTATAAAAATAGGGTATAATATGGATAGAGGCTGATAAAATGTATAAAAAAAAGAAAAAAATAAATAAAAGAAAAATAGTTTTAATAAGTTTAATTTTTGTTTGTTTGATTTTAGGCTTTATTGCTAATGTAATAAATACTAACAGAAATTTAACGGTTTTTGAAAAAGCCATTAAAGATGGTATTTTATCGATCGAAAAAGTAATTAGTTATCCAATTGATTTTGTTATTAAAAAGATAAATATTACTAAAGAAAAAAACAAAATGTATGAAGATTATAAAATTTTACAAAAAAAAGTTATTGAAATTGATAATGTTAATAATAAAAATTTAGAACTTATTAAAGAATTAGAAGAAATGAAAAAGATTTTAGAATTAAATAATGTTTTATCAGAACATCTTCTTTTAAATGCAACGATTATTAATCGTGATTTAGGTTTTTTTTACGACACGGTTATTATTGATAAAGGTCAAAATTCAGGGGTTACTAAAAATATGCCAGTTGTTGTTAAAGAAGGTTTAATTGGTAAAGTTATTAAAACAACAACTTTTACAAGTACAGTTAGGTTATTAACAGCTAATAATTCGAATGATCAAATAAGTGTCAAAATAAAAAATGGTGAAGAATATGCGTATGGTATTTTAAGTAATTATAATAAAGAAAAAGATACTTATATAATATCTGGAATTGCACAAAATGTTGATATTAAAAATGGTTCTGTTGTTACAACAACTGGTATGGGTGATATATTTCCAAGCGGTATTGTTATTGGTAAAGTAAAAGGAATAACAACTGATAGTTTTGATTTAGCAAAAGTTTTAGAAATAGAATCGGATGTTAATTTTAACAATTTAAACTATGTAGCTGTTTTAAAAAGGAATAATATCAAATGATTATTTTTGTATCAGTGTTGTCATTTTTAATGGATGGTATTTTATCTAAATATATTGCTTCAACCAGTCTTTTTTTGCCACTTTTCACAATTATTTCCTTAATTATAATTTATCCTTATTTTAATAATAATGATTATCGATATTTAAAATATGTTAGTATTATGGGACTATTATATGATATAGCTTATATGAATACAGTTTTCTTTAATTTTTTTATCTTTCTTATTTTAGGTTTTATTGTTTTATTTATCTTTTATTTTTTAACTAATAATTATTTATTTAATATATTAACAAGTGTTATTTGTATTGTTATTTATCGTATTATAATTTATTTGTTTTTAGTTATTGTTAAAAATTATTCTTTTTCTTTTAATATTTTGTTTAAAAGTATCTATTCTTCTCTTATATTAAATATAATATATTGTACGATTGTTTATTTATTTACTAGTTTATATAGTAAAAAACATAAAATATTAAAAAGTAAATAGGGCTTGACTTAATTAATAAATATATGATACAATTGTTAACGACGTAATCCGCTGGTTGAATAATTAAGATTATAGTTTTATATAAGGAGAGTGACATTGTGAATCTAATCGACAAAATTGCTAAAAAGCAAATTCGTACTGATTTACCCGAATTTAGAGTTGGGGATACGATTATTGTTAATGTTAGAATCAAGGAAACTACTGGTACTAAAGAACGTGAGAGAATTCAAGCGTTTGAAGGCTTAGTTATGGCTATTCAAGGTAGTGGCATTGGTCGAACATTTATCGTTCGTAAAAAATCAGGTAGTATTGGTGTTGAAAGAACATTTCCTATTAATTCGCCTGTTATTAACAGTATCGAAGTTGTAAGACGTGGACGTGTTCGTATGGCTAAACTAGGTTATGTTAGACATTTAACTAAAGAAGTTAAAATTAAAGAACGCATCGATTTATCTAAAGTTAAAAAAGAAAAGAAATAAGGTGCAAACCTTATTTTTAGGTGATAATATGAAGTTTATTAAAGAATTAATTCCTTATGCTGTTATTTTATTAGTTGTTGTTTTAATTCGTACTTTTATTGTAACACCAGTTATTGTTGATGGTAGTTCGATGGAAAAAACTTTATTTGATGGTAATATTTTATTACTTAAAAAGTATGATAAACATTATGACCGGTTTGATGTGGTAGTTTTTGACTATAATGATACTAAATTAATTAAGAGAATCATTGGTTTACCCGGTGAAACTGTTAAGTATGTTGATGGTTTATTATATATAAATGATAAAGTTATTGATGATAAATTTAGTAATATAACTGCGAATTTTTCATTGAGTAAATTAGGACTTGATGTTATTCCTGAAGGTTATTATTTTGTAATGGGGGATAATCGAAATAAGTCTTCTGATAGTCGAGTAATTGGTTTAATTAGTAAAGATGTTATTAATGGTAGCACAAGTTTTAAATTATGGCCTACGGGTTTTATTAAATAATTTTTAGATAATTAGTAAATATATTTTATTAGTTATTTAATTTTAGTTGAAAAAAAGATATTTTTAAAGAAGCAATTAAAACATTGCTTTTTTTAAACCTTATTAATGGATTGGATGTCTTTATATATGTATACAAATGTGGTATAATATATAGACTTATTTGAAAAGATTTATATATAAAATAGATAAAAATGAAGATAAGGATTGGTGTTAGTATAGATATATAGACACAAAAGGAATGCCAACAAATAACTGTGGTATACCTTCTACAATATAAAGAAACTTAAGGATGTAATTAAAATGGCGAAAAATATGTATAAAAAAAGAGAAGATAGAAAAAAAGGCATTAGAAAATAGTGATACTGAGAAGCTTAAAAGTACCGTAATCAACTGAGGTATCGGTACAAATTGAAACGATAGTTTAAATACTTATAAATACTAGGTTTTCTTTAAATGAGTTTTTACATATTTAAGGAAAAAACACTAAAAATAGTTCGTTTTTGATAAAAATATAAAGTGAAAGGAGAATGCAGATGGAAGAAAATAAATTGATCATATATAAAAATAAAGATGGAAATATTATAGTTGATGCAATATATAAAGATGAAACATTATGGCTTTCTCAAAAAGGAATGTCAAAGGTGTTTGATGTCAATATCCCAGCTATTAGTAAACATCTTAATAATATATTTAGTGATGAAGAGCTTGAAGAAAGAGTGGTTGTTT
>JAVXGE010000037.1:0-9340 GCA_036657555.1 Bacilli bacterium | reverse complement strand
TAAAGATTTTGAAGAAACAGTTGTAACTGTTAAAGATCCTGTAGGTGGTAAATGTAGTTTAACAGGTGAAGTTGTTTTAACCGGAACACCTATTAAAGATAAAGTCTTAGCTACATATCCTCAATTAACCACTAATGCAACTGGTTGCGCAACACCTGATGCAACTAATTATACCTATATGGGTGGTTGTTATCTAAAAGGTGCTCAAACTAATAATTATATTTGGTACAATGGTTTCTTATGGCGTATTATGGGTATTAATGCAGATGGCACTGTTAAAATGATAACAGAGGAAAATGTTACAGTTATTCCTTATAATGCTGCTAATACTAATTTTGAAGGAAGTTATGCTGATAAATGGTTAAATGACTATTTTTATAATAATTTAGATGCTTCTAAAAAAGTTATTGCTAATGGTAACTTTTGTCAAGGTTTAGCAGTAACAACGGCTCCTTCTAATACAACTTGCACAGGAACAACCCTTAGTAAAAAGATTGGTTTATTGACAATTGATGAATATAATTTAGCTGGAATGGGAGGTTCTTATTTAAATACAATTCAAGTTTTTTGGACAATGTCACCATATGACGCCTCTAATGCTTGGTGTGTCA
The DNA here is from genome assembly GCA_036657555.1 of Bacilli bacterium. Taxonomy (GTDB): domain Bacteria; phylum Bacillota_I; class Bacilli_A; order RF39; family UBA660; genus Faecisoma. The sequence goes on along the minus strand of JAVXGE010000037.1, from coordinate 8,729 downwards.
GCGACAGTGGCAACAGCAACGCCACGCAGTTACCGACACGTACGGCCTTCGCCCAGTTATAAATGTCAACTTTACAGCTACCGTTACCGGTGGTAACGGTACTTCAAACGATAACTTTATATTAGAAGCTGATAAAACAACAAATGTTGTAAACAAATCATTAAAAGATACCGTAACACCTGGTGAATATGTTAAATTAAATGGAAAAACATATCGAGTTGTAAGTAAGAATAATGATAAAGTTAAATTAATATATGATGGTTATTATGAAGAACCAGCTGGCACAGTATTTAATATGGCTTATGGAACGGATAATGTTTTTTCAACAACCGCTGGTATTGGTCAGAAATTAAATACAGCAGTTCTAACTTATCTAGGAACCGATAAAATTGTAGAAAGTAATTGGTATCAAAAACCATTTGATTATGGGAATTCATATACAGTTTCCCTTGACGAGACGGGAACACCAGTTACAAGTAAAGTAGGATTAATAAGAGTGGGAGAGATGTTATCAGGTCAAAGTGCAACGATAAGCTCAAAACAACATTATTGGACTTTAACCCCTCATACGCACGCCTCTAACGCTTGGATCGTCTACTTCGATGGCCACAGCGGCAACAACGCAGTTACCGACACGAACGGCCTTCGCCCAGTTATAAATGTCAACTCTACTCTTACCATTACCACAGGTAAGGGTACTCCAAATAGTCCTTATGAAATTTAAAACAAATTAAAACTTTTCAAATATGAAAGGTTTTTTTTAAACAAACATTTATTTGGTAAATATTTACATTTTAATGATTAAATGCTATAATTAAAGCATTAATTAGTTAATATTACGCATACTAAAGCAGGAGGTATTATGGATAAAATAATAATAAAAGGTGCAAGAGAAAACAATTTAAAAAATATAGATATTGAATTACCTAAAAATAAATTAATTGTTATGACAGGGGTATCAGGAAGTGGGAAAAGCAGTTTAGCTTTTGATACAATTTATGCTGAAGGTCAAAGAAGATATGTCGAAAGTCTAAGTGCTTATGCTAGACAGTTTTTAGGTGGAACCGAAAAACCTGATGTTGATAGTATTGAAGGATTAAGTCCAGCTATTAGTATTGATCAAAAAACAACTAATAAGAATCCTCGTAGTACGGTTGGAACAGTTACAGAAATATATGATTATTTAAGATTATTATATGCTAGAATAGGAACACCATTTTGTCCTATTCATCATATAGCTATTACAAGTCAAAGTGTGGAAGAAATGACTAATCAAGTATTAAAATTAGAAGAAAATACTAAAATAAGAGTTTTAAGTTTAGTTGTTAATGGTGAAAAAGGGACACAAAAAGATCTTTTAGATAATTTAAAAAAAGATGGTTATGTCCGAGTTATAATTGATGATATGGAGTATGAATTAAGTGATGAAATAAATTTAGAAAAAAATAAAAAACATATTGTTAAAGTTATAGTTGATCGTTTAATTATAAAGGATGATATTAGAAGTCGTTTGTATGAAGCAATTGAAATAGCTTCAAAATTAGGCAAAGGTAAAGTGGTTATTAATGTTATTGGTAGTGATGATATAATTATGAGTGAATCTTATGCTTGTCCACATTGTGATTTTTCATTACCTGATTTAGAACCTAGGATGTTTAGTTTTAATTCGCCATTTGGGGCTTGTGATGATTGTAAAGGTTTAGGTATAAAGTTAAAAATAGATGAAGATTTAATAATACCGGATAAAAATCTAAGTATTAATCAAAAGGCAATTGTTGCTTTGAATCTAGACGATGATAATAGTATATATGCAACACAGATAAATACTTTGGCAAAGTTTTATAAGATTGATTTAAATAAAAAAGTTAAAGATTTAAAAAGGGAAGAATTAGATATAATTTTATATGGTTCGAAAGATTTATTAGAATTTAATTATACAGCTAAAAATGGAAATACAAGGAATAGTAAGGATTATTTTGAAGGAGTTGTTAATAATTTAGAGCGAAGATATCTTGAAACAAAAAGTAGTTGGATTAGAGAATGGATTGAACAATATATGACAGAATCTTTATGTGGTACTTGTAAGGGTTCAAGGTTAGATGATGATGTTTTAGCTGTTTTGATAAATGATAAAAATATTTATGAATTGACAAAGTTAAGTATTAAGGATTTAAAGGATTTTTTAACTAATTTAAAGCTTAATAAGGAACAACAAAAGATTTCTGAATTAATTGTTAAGGAAATTAATAGTCGTTTAACTTTTTTAATTAATGTTGGTTTAGAGTATTTAACTTTAAATAGGAGTGCTGGAACTTTAAGTGGTGGGGAAGCTGGTCGTATTAGGTTAGCAACCCAAATTGGTTCGAGATTAACTGGTGTTTTATATGTTTTAGATGAACCGAGTATTGGGTTACATCAAAGGGATAATAATCGGTTAATTAATTCTTTATTGGAAATGCGGGATTTAGGTAATACATTAATTGTTGTTGAGCATGATACGGATACAATGTTGGCTAGTGATTATTTGGTTGATATTGGTCCAGGTGCTGGATTGCATGGGGGGATGATTGTAGCTAGTGGGACACCTTTAGAAGTTATGAATAATCCAAATAGTTTAACCGGGAGATATTTAAGCGGTTTGGAAAAAATAGAAGTTCCTAAGGTAAGAAGAAAAGGTAATAAAAAGTATTTAGAAGTAATAGGAGCTAGTGAAAACAATTTAAAAAATATTAATGTTAAAATACCTTTAAATACTTTAACTTGTGTAACAGGGGTATCAGGAAGTGGAAAAAGTAGTTTAGTAAATGAAATAATTTATAAAGCTATTGCTAGTAATCTTTATAAGTTTAAGGAAAAACCCGGTTTATTTAAAAAGATAAAAGGTTTAGAAAATATTGATAAAATAGTTGATATATCACAAACTCCAATTGGAAGAACACCGCGTAGTAATCCTGCTACTTATACGGGTGTTTTTGACGATATTCGTGATGTTTTTGCTAATACTAAGGAAGCTAAAATAAAAGGTTATAATAAAGGAAGATTTAGTTTTAACGTTAAAGGCGGTCGTTGTGAAGCTTGCTGGGGTGATGGGGTTAAAAAAATAGAAATGCATTTTTTACCTGATGTTTATGTTCCTTGTGAAGTATGTCATGGAACAAGATATAATAATGAAACATTACAAATTAAATATAAAGGTAAAAGTATTTATGACATTTTAGAAATGCGGGTTGAAGAAGCTTTAGAATTTTTCAATAATATTCCGAAAGTAAAGGTTAAATTACAGATGTTAATGGATGTTGGTTTATCGTATGTAAAGTTAGGCCAAAGTGCTCCTACTTTAAGTGGAGGAGAAGCTGGAAGGGTTAAATTAGCTAAAGAATTACAAAAAAAACCAACCGGTAAAAGTTTGTTTATTTTAGATGAACCAACAACGGGCTTACATAGTGATGATATTAAAAAATTATTAGTTATTTTACAAAGAATTGTTGACAACGGTGATACGGTTTTAATTATTGAACATAATTTAGATGTTATAAAAGTGGCCGATTATATAATTGATTTAGGTCCTGAAGGTGGTAACATGGGTGGTTATATTGTGGCTAGTGGAACACCAGAAGAAATAGTTGAAGTTAAAGAAAGTTATACAGGACAATTTTTAAAAAAATATTTAAATTAAAAACTAGTAAATAAGCCTTAATTGTGATACAATTAAAATGGTGAAGCGTATGGAATATATAATAATTGGTTTATTAATTATCATTTTAATTATAACAATATTTTCTTTAACTAAGAATATAAATGAATCTAATATTACCGAAAGATTAGGTAAATTAGAAACGGGATTAGTTAAAGAAATAGGTGATTTTAAAACATCATTTAGTAAAGATTTAGGTCAAGATTTTGACGATTTAAATGAAAAATTAGATCAAAGATTAAGAATGATTAATGACCGGGTTAATGAAAGATTAGATGCTAATTTTGAAAAAAGTAATAAAACTTTTACTTCGGTTTTGGAACGATTATCTAAAATAGATGAAGCTCAAAAGAAAATTGACAATTTATCAGTTGATATTGTATCTTTACAAAATATTTTAACGGATAAAAAAACACGTGGAATATTTGGAGAAGTTAATTTAAAACATATTATGAGTAATGTGTTTGGTGATAATGATAAGATATATAAGATGCAGTATCCATTTAGTAATGGGACAATAGCTGATTGTGTTTTATTTGCTCCTGAACCTTTAGGTTTTATAGCAATTGATTCTAAGTTTCCATTAGAAAATTATCAAAAAATGGTTGATAAAGCTAATAGCGTTGAGAAAAGAGAACAAGCCGAAAAGTTATTTAGAAGTGACATGAAAAAACATATTGATGCAATTAGTAGTAAATATATAATTACTAATGTTACTAGTGATCAAGCTATTTTATTCTTACCAGCTGAAGCAATTTTTGCTGAAGTAAATGCTTATCATCAAGATATTATTGATTATGCTTATAAAAAAAGAGTTTGGTTAACGAGTCCTACAACATTAATAAGTAGTTTAACAACTATTCAAATTATTATGAAAAATATTGAACGGGATAAATATACTTCAGTAATTCATCATGAATTAAGTTTATTAAGCGATGAATTTGGAAGATATAAAGAACGATGGGATAAATTATATCGAAGTATTGAAACAGTTAGTCGGGATGTTAAAGATATCTATACGACAACTGATAAAATAACAAAACGATTTAGTTCTATAAATCAAGTTGAAATAAATTTAATTGAAGAGAAAGTAGATGACGTAGATGGAAGATAAAATATTAGAACAACTTAAAACTAATGAACGAGCTTTGTCAGTTAATGAGATTAATGATTTATTAGGTTTGAAAACGGTTGATGAATTAAAAGCATTAATCAAAGTTTTAAACGAAATGGAAGATAATTTAAAAGTTTATAAAACTAAAAAAGATAATTATTTATTATTTAATAATAGCCATTTAAGAATAGGAACAATGATTGCTAATAAAAAAGGGTTTGGTTTTGTTGATATTGAAGGGGATGAAGATATTTTTATTGCACCACCAAATATCAATGGTGCTATTCATGGTGATAAAGTTATTGTTGAAATAACTTCTCCTAAAGGAATTGATTTTGAAGGTAGAATTGTTAAAATTGTTGATCGCAAATTTAAACAAATGGTTGGTGAAATATGTTATCGTAAGAATGTCGCCTATTTAAAATTAGATGATGAACGCCTTAAAATAAATGTTGAAATTGATAAGAAAAAAACTTTAGGAGCCATGGATGGTCATAAAGTTTTAGTTAAAATAACAAACAAATTAAAAAATAATGATTATAAAGGAGAAGTTATTAAGGTTTTAGGCCATAAAAATGATCCAGGAGTTGATATTTTATCAATAACTTATCAAATGGGTATTCCCGATACATTTGATGAAAAAACTATTATGGAAGCTAATAATTTACCTGATGACATTAATGAAAAAGATATTATTGGTCGAACTGATTTAAGAAATGAAGTTATTTTTACAATTGATGGTGATGATACCAAAGATATTGATGACGCTATTTCAATATCTAAAGAAGGTAAAAATTATAAATTAGGTGTCCATATTGCTGATATTAGTTATTATGTAAGGCCTAATACAAGCTTAGATGATGATGCTAAATTAAGAGGAACAAGTGTATACTTGGCCGACCGAGTTATTCCTATGTTACCTCATAAATTATCTAATGGTATATGTTCATTAAATCCCGGAGTTGATCGGTTAGCTATAACTTGTAATATGGAAGTTGATGAATTAGGTAATATTGTTACCTATGATATCTTTGAAAGTGTTATTAAATCTAGTATGCAAATGACTTACAACAACGTTAATAAAATATTAGAAGAAGATAGCATTCCAACCGGTTATGAACCATACACCGATAAAATAAAGATGATGTATGAAGTATCCCAAATTTTAAGAAAAAATAAAGAACGTCGTGGTTATATTGATTTTGATTTAGATGAATCTAAAATTATTGTCGATGATGATGGTAAAGCTATTGATATTGGTTTAAGAGATCGTGGCTTAGGTGAAAAGATAATCGAAGACTTTATGATTGCTGCTAATGAAACAGTTGCCACCAGTATTTATTTAATGGAATTACCTTTTATTTATCGTGTTCATGGAGAACCTAATGAAGAAAAAATTGGTAACTTTTTAAGATTTGTTGGTGTTTTAGGTTATAAAGTTAACGCAGATTTAAATGATATAACACCTAAAGCAATGCAAGAATTATTAAATCAATTAAAAGATAAAAAAGAATTTCATTTGTTATCAGCTTTATTATTAAGAAGTATGCAAAAAGCTATATATGACACCCATAATATCGGACATTTTGGAATTGCTAGTAAATGTTATACACATTTTACAGCACCAATTAGAAGATACCCTGATACTATGGTTCATCGCTTACTTCGAACTTATTTATTTCAAAATAAAATAGATAAAGAAACGGTTAGCTATTATGAAAGAGAACTTCCAACTATTTGTGAACTAACTTCCTTGGCTGAACGGCGTAGTATCGAATGTGAACGAGCAGTGGATGACATGAAAAAAGCCGAATATATGGAACAACATATTGGCGAAGAATTTGAAGGTATGATAAGTTCCGTTATGAACTTTGGTATGTTCGTTGAACTTCCTAATTTAATTGAAGGATTAGTTCGACTAGATAGTATTAAAGGTGATTATTATACTTTTGATGCCACAACCTTTACCATTATGGGCAATAAAAATAAACGTGGCTTTAGACTTGGTGATAATGTAAAAGTACGAGTTACCGGAGCCTCTAAAGAAAAAAGGACAATTGATTTTGAGGTTATATAATGGAAATAAATAATCGTAAAGTCCATTATGACTATGAAATAATTGAAGCCTTAGAAACCGGTATTGTTTTAACCGGCACCGAAATTAAATCAATAAAATTAGGTAAAGCCAATTTAAAAGATAGCTATGCCATCATTAAAAATGATGAAATGTTTTTACTTAATATGTATATTAGTCATTATGAACAAGGTAATATTTTCAACCATGAAGAAACAAGAACAAGAAAATTATTACTTCATAAAAAAGAAATCTTAAAACTAAGAGATCAAATTAATACCCAAGGTTATACGTTAGTACCTTTAAAACTATACTTTAAAAAAAACAAAGCCAAAATATTAATTGGCTTAGCTAAAGGTAAAAAAAATTATGACAAACGGGAAAGCATTAAAGCTAAAGATATAGCTCGACAAGTAGCTAAAGATTTAAAGAATTATTAGAACATTTTATGTTCTTTTTCTTATAGCATCAACATCCGTTAAAATAAGTGGTGTCTTAATAAATTGTTTAGACACCTTTTCTAAAGCTTCACCATCCTTATAATCTTTTAATAAAGCACAATCAAAACGGTGACAATCATCTAATATATAACCATGATCAAAACAATCTTGTTTTAATTCTTCAACCATATCACTAGTTACTAAATCAGGATTATGTTCAACATATGGTTGCACCTCTAAAAAAAAGTTTCCCCTAATTACTAGACGCTCATATCTTTTGATAAATCGATAAAAAACATCATTAAAATCAATAGTATCTCTTTTAGAACCTATTTTAATCACATAATCACTAATCCTTAAAACAGAACTAGCTTTCCCACTACCTAAATAAGTTATATCATTATCTTTATTATATTTATCAATTAAACTATAAAATTCCTTTAAACAATTTTGTTTTATCATTTCTTCAACATCTAAATAAAAAGCCGTATAAGGAGCAATATGCTTAACTAGAACAAGAATTCTTTCATATAATAGAGAAAGTTTTGCTTCTTCTTTTAATAAATTTAATAAAATAATATGTTCATTATTAGCTGTTTCTAATAATTTAGAACTGTTTTTAATTAAATAATTTCTTATTTTTTGATTATCAACATAAAACTTTAAAATAAAAATCAAATTATTATTATCATTAATAATTAAATCAGCTATACTTAAAGCTTCATCTATTTTGTTTTCAACTAGAAGAATTTTTAATTTATTTTCTAACATAGTAACCCCCTTTTGATTGGTTATTATAGCATTTATATAATAAATTGTAAAGTAATCTTTTCTTTTTATTAAAATTATGCTATACTTTATAAACGGGGTCGTTTTAGCTTCGACGGGAATAATGATTTATAAAGGGCAAGTCGTTGGGCGCGTTAAGTCCATCAAAAAAAATAACTGGAAACAGAAATCAATTAGCTTTCGCTTAATTAAATAGCAAGCTGCTCCTCTATTCTTGTGCTCATGGAGAATAATAGGGGCTCGATTAATGAGATATATTATTATGATTTCTATAAGTAATAATGAATTTAATAGAATTACCTTAGAGGAGGTTGTTAGTTACTTTTCTTCTTTGGGACAATAATTAACTATCCAAGCTTGTAGATCTTTATCCTTCATGTTTTCGGACAGGGGTGCAATTCCCCTCGACTCCACCAATGCCGGATTAGTTTAGTGGTAAAACAAGTCACTCGTAATGATTAGCCGTAAGTCCGATTCTTACATCCGGCACCATAAGCCATCTTAGTTAAGTGGTATAACAAAGCCATGGTAAGGCTTAGTCATAAGTTCGATTCTCATAGATGGCACCATTGACGTTTCTATTCTAACTTTTGTTAGAATATTAAATATATTGAGTCA
>JAVXGE010000036.1:0-9427 GCA_036657555.1 Bacilli bacterium | reverse complement strand
AAGCAATAACGGCTAAAATAATAATGACGGCTAATAATTCAATTAGCGTAAAGGCTTTAGAATTTTTGATTGAATAATTTTTCATTTTGATTCTTCTTTCTTTTAAATTTTTAAGCATTTTTTTCAACTTCCTTTCTTTACACATTTTTTAATGTGTTTCTATTACTATTAAATTGTACCAAAAATTAATTAAATAAGCAATAGTTTTTGACAAATATTTGACAATTTAATTATAATATATTTTTTATCTTAAAAAAAAAATTATGCAGAATCTGCATAAAATATTTGAAAACATTAAAAAAAATCAATTTCTTTTAAAACATCATCAAAGGTTTTTACAGGAATAAAAGTTATTTTATCCTTTATTTCTTTAGGAATATCATCTGTATTGTTATCAAAAGGAATAATTATTTTATTAATACCATCTCTTAAGGCGCCAATACTTTTTTCTTTTAAACCACCAATTGGTAAGATATTACCGCGTAAAGTTATTTCGCCTGTTAAGGCTATTGAAGAACTTATTTTTTTATTGGTTAAAGCACTTATGATGGCTAATGTTAAGGCTATCCCAGCACTAGGTCCTTCTTTCTTAACGGCAATATTAGGAACATTAATATGAATGTCATTATTAAATTTAGAGTAATCAATTTTTAATGTTTGATAATTGGCTTTAATATAGCTTAAAGCTATGTTGGCACTTTCTTGTATGACTGATCCTAAAGAACCTGTTAAGATTAATGAGCCGTGTCCTTTATAGTAAGTTACTTCAATTGGTAAGGTGGTTCCTAGTGATGTTGTATAGGCTAAAGCATTAACAATGCCAACTTCATCTTTTAATTTAAAGGATGGGTATTTATTTTTACCTAAATATTGAATTAATAATTTATTTGTAATAATGATTTTATTTATACTTATATGGTTTACAACCATTTGGGTAACTATTTTTCTAACTATTTTATTTAATTGTCGGTCTAGTTCTCTTACGCCGGCTTCTTTTGTATAGTTATTAATAATTGTTAAAATAACATTATCATCAATAATTAAGTATTGATGATTTAAACCGTTGGCTTTACATATTTTAGGGATTAAATATTTTTTAGCTATGTCTAATTTTTCAAGAGTTGTATATCCAGATAATTCAATGATTTCTAAGCGGTCTTTTAAGGCGTAAGGAATATCATCTATATTATTAGCGGTTAATATGAACATAACTTTAGATAAGTCAAATTCTTCTTCAATATAATTATCGCTAAAGTATTTATTTTGTTCATAGTCTAAAACACTTAATAAGCTGCTGGCAGGATCTCCTTTATAATCACTATTTAGTTTATCTATTTCATCAATTAAAAATAAAGGGTTGGAACTTTTAGCTTTAACCATTGAGCTTATTATTCGGCCAGGGGTTGCTCCAATATAGGTACGACGGTGACCAATAATATAGGCTTCATCACTAACGCCACCAAGGGATAATTTAACGAAGTTCTTATGAATAGCTGAAGCTATACTAAAAGCTAAACTTGTTTTACCGGTTCCCGGGGGACCAACTAAACAAATTATTGGACCTTTTAAACTTTTAGTAACACTAATTACAGCTAAATATTCAATGATTCTTTGTTTTACTTCTTCTAAGCCATAATGTGATTTATCTAATTCTTCTTTAACTTGTTTTAAATTATGATTATCTTCAGTTAAAATATTCCAAGGTAAGGTTAATAACCATTCAAGATAATCTCTAATTAGACTAGTATCAGATGAATTACTGTTTACATAACGGTTATATTCATAATTAAGTTTATCTTTGATTAAAGGATTACAGTTTAATACATCTATTCTTTTTTTTAAGATACTGTTTTCATTTTGTTCGCCTAATTCTTCTTTAATGAATTTCATTTTTTGTTTTAAAATATATTCTTTTTGTTCTTCATCCATATACCGTTTTACTTTCATATCTAAGTTATGTTCAATTTCAAACATATTTGTATTTTGATATATATCTTTTAATAACATTTCGGCTTTTAAGTTGGTATTGCTGGTTTTTAAATATTCTAAAGTTTTATCATAGGTTAATGATAAATTAGGAACGGCAATATTTATGAATTTATCTAAAGTAGTAATTTCTTCTAAGGCTGGTAAAAAACTATTGCTCATGTAAGGAATGTTTTTAACATATAGTTTTATTTCTTTTAATAGTTTATCAATTATTATTTTTTCATTATCAATATCATTATGTTCAATTTCACAAACGATTGATTCTAATGGTTCATTCTTCTCGTTTAAATTCATATATTCAATAATATTTATTTGTCTTAAGCCAGTAATATCAACTCTTATATTACCATTAGGTAATTCTATTTTATTTGTTATTTTAGCTAAAACACCAATTGTTTTAATGGTTGGATAACTTATTAATATATAATCATCATGAAATAATTGAGCCATATCAATAACATTATTATCATCATATTCCAATTTAATGGTGTTATAAGGTAGTAAAATTAAACCTTTTAAAAGGATAACTGGTAAATTGTATTTCTTCATAATTTCCTCCTTTTAAATATGTTGATTATTATATCATAAAATAATATTTTGTCTATCTTAATTTACAAATTGAGACAAAAAAATCATTACTTACCTAAAAGGTTTGTAATGATTAAATGATTTATTCTTCTAATAAAGTTTCTAAATTAACTATTTTTAAATCTTTATAATTAATATAATTAATAATAAGTTGTAATTCATTAAGAACTTTATCATTTACTTCTAAAGCAATAATACTACCATTTTTTAAATTATCTTTAACATCTTTTAAAGGATTAACAGCTATAATACTTGGTTTTATAGAATAACTTCTATTTACTTGGCAAAGTTTTAAAGCTTCTAAATTTTCATTATAACAATAAGTATTATTTTGTTTACCTATTTTTGTAACAATTGTATTCATCCATGGTACCCCACTAGCACTATAATCTAAATCATACCCTAAATTACCTATATTGTGATGTTGTTTAATTAAATCAATAACCATTTGATTATTATTAGTAAACCAATAACCATCTGTAAAGAAAGTAGCTTTAAGATTATTTTTATCTAAAATAGCTAGTGTTTTAGTAATTGTATCATTACTATTAACTAAAAATAATAAACTAACTTCCTTTTTATTTTTATTACCACTTATAATATATTTATCAAATTTATCTTGATATGAAACAGTTGGATTTATTTTTTTATAAACTAATAAACTATCATTAAAACGGTTATATTGTTTCATTTTTTTATAGCTTTTAATAATATCAATTTCTTGACCTTTCAAACCGGGAATAATAGTATTATCTTTAATAATAGCATCTTGATTAGTTATTTTATAATGTTTAGCAACTTCTTTTATTTCAATCATTATATCATCACTATCTTTAATAACACTGCTTATTTTATTAGTATAAAAAAAACTAAAACAGATTAAACTTAATAAACCAATTCCTTCAAATACTCTTTTCAAGTTATCACCTATTAAAAGTATATGAATAAACATTTATTTTTTCACCTTTTTTTTAGACTTTCATACTATAAATTGAAAGGAGTATTTTATGTATCAAAATATACCTAACTTACCAATGAATTATATGCCTTATAGCCCAGTAAACTATCCAAATAATATGGCTAAGAATGGTCAGGATGATCGTTTCTTAGGAGCTTTAGCTTTTCCTTTTTTATTAGGAGGCGTTACAGGAGCTGCTTTAGCACCAGCCTTTTGGCGACCTAGCCCTTATGGTCGACCATGTTGCCAACCATATCCTATGTATCCGCCATACGGACCTTATTATCGATAAACCTAGGAAACCTAGGTTTTTTAATAATTATATAATTTATATGAATATTCTAATTAATAAATAATATAATTTAATAGATAACGGAGGATAATAAATGATAAATAAAAAAAGTATTTGGTTTTTAACTCTTTTTAGTCTTATTTTAGTTTTAAGTGTTTACTACATAACAATGCCCAGTGAATTATTATTAAACACCCATGGTGATTATAATAAAGAAAAACCCGTAACCGACATTGTTGAAAAAACTGTCTTAGTAGCTTTAAGAGTTGAAGCTGATAATGAATTTAAAAAAGAAATGGATACTTTACAACTAGCTTTAACCAATAAAGATATGTCAATTGATGAAAAAAATAAAGCCTTTGAAAAAATGAAAGGTTTAAACATTAAAAGAGGCGAAGAAGAAAAATTAGAAAATCTAATTAAAGATGTTTATAAACTAGAAGCATTTGTTAAAATTAAAAATGATAAAATTGAAATTGTCGTCCATAATAAAGAACATAACAATGATTTAGCCAATAAAATTATAAGAACTGTTCAAGAAGGTTACAAAAATCATATGTATATAACAATTAAATTCACAAATTAACTCTTTTTCATAAAGAGTTTTTTAAATAACCATTTATATAGGCTAAACCTTTCACTTATTTACTTATGTATCATAAAATAATATGAATAAATATAAGCCACCCCAACTAAGGAAGTGAGGGAAATATGTCTAAGAGTATTTTAACAAAAAGAGAAAAAGAAGTTTTTGATTTGCTGATTTTAAATAAATCAACTGAAGAAATAGCTTTATGTTTAAAAATAAGTGAAAAAACAGTTAGAAACCATATCTCTAATGTCATGCAGAAACTAGGAGTTAAAGGTCGTGCTGGGGCTGTAATTGAGCTATTAAAACTAAAAGAAATTTCGTTATAAAAGGCATAATTAGCCTTTTTTTTCATAAGATTAATTAGGTGATTTTATGTTAAAGAAAAAAATGCTAAGAAAGATTCTTATTACAACCTCAGCCTTATTTGCTTTATTTTTAATTTATGTTATTCCTAATGATGATCAACATGAGAAATTAAATATTGAAAAGAATTTAGAATATACCGATGTTGAAGTTATAAAAAATAATGTTTTTTTAATGGATAATAATAACTATCTTGGTAAAACCAAAGTTGTTGTTAATAGTACAAAAACCGTTGATAAAATAAAAGAATTAGTTGAAGTATTAATAAATGGTGGTCTAGGAGAAAATCGTATTCCAAGTGGCTTTAAAGCAATATTACCAAGCGAAACAAAAATACTAAGTCTTAAATTAGATAATGGTTTAGTTAAAATTGATTTTTCAAAAGAATTATTAGAAATTAATAAAGACCTTGAAGAAAAAATGATTGAAGCTTTAATCTATACCATTACTTCCGTTAAAGAAGTTGATAAAATTATTATTTATGTTGAAGGAAATATTCTAACCAAATTACCTAAAACAGGTATAAACTTACCAAGTACATTAGATCGAAGTTTTGGAATTAATAAAACCTATGATTTTACAATGACCAATGATATTAATCAAGTAACTGTTTACTATGTTAATAAACATAACGATGATTATTATTATGTTCCAGTCACTAAATATCTTAATGACAATCGTGACAAAATAAAAATAATCGTTGAACAATTAACTAGTTCTAATACTTATAATACTAATCTATTAAGCTATTTAAATAGTAACACCAAATTATTAGATGTTATTGAAAATACCAATAGTTTAGAACTATCTTTTAACAATTATATTTTCAACGATAATAAAGATATTTTAGAAGAAGTCATTTATACAATTTGCTTATCCATAAATGATAATTATGATGTTAAAGAAGTTATTTTTCAAGCGGATAATAAAGAAATAAGTAAAATGGTTTTAAGTCAATTAGATTAAATTAAAAAAACTTTGCTAATTAAAGCGAAGTTTTATTTAAATTATAATAATAATTCAATTTATCAATATCAAAATTCATTATCTTACCTTCTGGTAAAACTAACATCCGATCAATACCAATATTAGAAACAAACGAAGGATTATGACTTACTAAAATAATTGTTCCCGCATAATCTCTAAAATTCGTAGCAATTATTTCTTGTGTTTTCGGATCCAAATGATTCGTTGGTTCATCTAATAATAAAAAATTGGCTTTCTTCATCATTATTTTAGCTAAAACCAATCTTGCTCGTTCACCCGGCGATAAAAATTTAACAATTTTATATACTTCATCCCCATTAAATAAAAAACTACCTAAAACCTGCCTTATCTCCCGCTCACTAAAATTATTATCCATATTTTCCAATAAATTCTTTTCTAAATCTAAATCTTCTTGTTCTTGTGCATAATAAGCAATATCTGTTTTAGCATTAAAAACAATACTACCACTTATAGGCTGTAAAAGATTAACTAATAATTTTAACAAAGTTGATTTTCCAACACCATTAACACCAACAATTAAAAACCGTTCCTTATCATTAATAACAAAAGATAAATTATTAATAAGTAATTTATTATATCCAAAGGAAATATTATTAACCTTTAAAGGTATTTTAGCCCCACTTCGTAAAGGACTTAATTTGAACTTAACACTTTTAGCATTACCATCTCTAACCATACTATTTTTTAAATTTTTATTTAATTGTTTTTCTCTACTTTGAGCCATTTTTTTACGATTACCCGATGAATTAGAATATAGCAACACAACTTCTTTTAATTTAGCATTTTCTTTTTCTTGTTTAACAATTAATCTTTCTTTTAATTCTTTTTGTTTTTCAAACTTTTTTAAAAACACCGTATAATTACCATCATAAGTTATGATTTTTTTATTAACTTTATCAATGTATAAAGTCTTATTAGTAATAGCATCTAAAAAATTTAAATCATGAGAAATTATTAAAATAAGACCGTTATATTTTTTTAAATAATCCGTAATAATTTGTCTAGTTTCAATATCCAAATGATTCGTTGGTTCATCTAATAATAAGATTTCACTTTTTTCATATAAAAGATGAATAAAAGCTATTTTAGATTTCTGACCCCCAGATAAATCATTTAATTTCATATCTAATAAATTACTATCAATATTAATATTACTTATTAAATCAAATAAAATATTTTCAGCATTATAACAATCATAATATTCTAATAATTCTTGAGTTTTGCCTATTTCATTAAGAATATTCTTTTGTTCTTTAATAGAACATACCGCTACTTTTTCATATAATTGTTCTAAAAGAAGTTCTAATTGTTTAATAGGCCGAGCTGTTAATAAATAATCCAAAACGGTTATATTAGGATTTTCTAAAATGATTTCTTGTGGTAAATAGCCAATATTTTTTTTACCAATATCAATATAACCACTATCTAAAGGTTGTTGTTTTAAAATAACTTTAAATAAAGTGGTTTTACCAGCTCCATTAACACCGGTTATACCAACTTTATCATTACTATTTATAACAAAAGAAGTATTATCATATATTTGTTCTAAATTAAATGATAAACACATATCTACACCGTTCATGAAACACATCCTTTATTTTCGAAGATAAAAAGCCTTTAAACTAAAGGCTTTTAATAACATACTGGTGTCCCAGGAGGGACTTGGACCCCCGACCGCTGCCTTAGAAGGGCATTGCTCTATCCAGCTGAGCTACTGAGACAAATTTGATAACTAACTAATTATACTATATAAACCAGTTTTTTTCAAGATATTTTTGAATTTTTTCCTTAACTTAATTATAAGTTGCTTTTTACGCTATAATTTGATATAAATATAAAGAGGTGAATTATGTTAAAAATTAAAAAAGCAGTTATTCCTGTAGCTGGTATGGGAACAAGATTTTTACCAGTTACAAAAGCTATTCCTAAAGAAATGTTACCAATTATTGATAAACCTACAATTCAATACATCGTTGAAGAATGTGCTAATAGTGGCATTGAAGAAATTCTTTTCATAACTAGTCCTTATAAAAAAAGTATTGAAGATCATTTTGACCAAAGTTTTGAATTAGAAAAAAGATTAGAAAATAGTCAAAAAAATGAACAATTAAAAATGATTCAAGATATATCAAAATTAGTTAAAATATTTTATATTAGACAAGGTCAACCTTTAGGAAGTGGACACGCTATTAAATTAGCTAAAGATTTTATAAATAATGAACCATTTGCTGTTTTGTACGGTGATGATATTATAAAATCAAAAACGCCAGCTTTAAAACAATTAATTAAAGTATATGAACAATATGACTGTAATGTTATTGGTGTTCAAGAAGTCGATCATAATTTAGTTAATAAATATGGTATTATTGAATTTTTAAATGATACTAATAAAATAAAAAGAATAATTGAAAAACCAACCATTGATGAAGCTCCAAGTAATATAGCTGGTTTAGGAAGATATATTGTTAAACCAGAAATATTTAATGAATTGGATAATTTAACTAAAGGTATTAATAACGAATATCAATTTACCGATGCTATGCTTAAATTAATGTTATATCAACCTTTTTACGCTTGTAAGTTTGAAGGTACTTATTTTGATATCGGTAATCAATTAGGCTATTTAAAAGCTAATGTAGCTTATGCCATTGAAAGAGATTTTAAAGATGAATTAATTACATATATAAAAGAGATAATTTAAAAATTATCTCTTTAATTAACTTTATTTTCAATTTGATCCTTTATAAAAATTAAAAAATCTTCTTTAGAAACCGTAATTGTTTCATTATTACCATATTTACGATAACTAACATTTTTATTTAAAACTTCACAATCACCAATAACTAAAGTAAAAGGTATTTTACTAGTTTGTGATTCACGCATTCTATAACCTAACTTTTCATTACGATTATCTAGTTCTACCCGAATATTATTATTTAAAAGATAGTCTTTTAACTCTTGACAATAGTCATCATGATATTCTTTATTAACAGGAATAATATTTACTTGTACTGGAGCTAACCAAGTTGGAAAAGCTCCTCCTAAATGTTCAATTAAAATTCCTATAAATCTTTCTAAGGAACCGTACACTGTCCGATGAACTAAAACAGGTCTTACTTTATTACCAGCTTCATCAATATAACTTAAATCAAAACGATCCGGAAGTTGATAATCAAGTTGAATAGTCCCTGTTTGCCACTGTCTTCCCAAAGCATCTTCCATTTTTAAATCAATTTTAGGCCCATAAAAAGCACCATCCCCAGGATTTAAAACCCAACCTTCCCTAGTAAAGTTTTTATCTAAAACCTCAGTTAATTTAGCTTCAGCTTCATCCCACTTTTCAATTTCACCCATATAATCATCCGGTCTTGTCGATAAATATGGCGTAAATTTTAATCCGAAAATATCATAAAAATAATTAGCTATTTCAATAATTGAAGATATTTCATCAAATATTTGATCTTGTCTAATAAAATTATGAGAATCATCTTGATGGAAAACTCTAACTCTTAAAAGTCCATGAAGACTTGCTGCTCCTTCATTTCGATGAATAGCATCAACATCATTATAACGAAGTGGTAAATCTTTATAACTACGAATTTTATTTTTATAAACTAATATAGCATTAGGACAACTC
>JAVXGE010000035.1:0-9580 GCA_036657555.1 Bacilli bacterium | reverse complement strand
TTATCCTATTAAAAGTGGTTTGTTAATTGGTTTATTTTTAAATACAAAACGGTTATATAATCATTTTACTTATAATATAGTTGATTACCAATATAAAGATAGAATAAGTATAAAAAAAGAAACATTTTTATGGAATATTAATAAAAAAGTTATTAAAGATTATAATGTAATAACAGATTATCCTTCTTTATTTAAAAATTAATTGTCTAGCAACTTGCGAAATAAGAATGGCTTGCTGATCAAATTTTCTAATTATGTTAACAACATCTTTTCTTTTTTTTCTTGTTACAATAATTAATAATATATCTTGCTGTTCACTTTTTAATAAATAACAAGGATCTTTTAATTGCTCTGTTATTATATTTGTATAATAAGGATTAATTATTGCTAATAACATATTACTTCCTAAAGCTATTTTTTCTTCAATATAACTACCAATATAACTACCAAAGAAACTTCCTAAGGCAAAAAAAAGAATTTTTAAAGGATCACTTTTAATATTGGTAATAACTAAACCTGTTGATATAATCCAAATAACAGCAATAATAAAATTTAAAACGGCTCCTAACCATTTTTTGCCGTTTGATACAACAATTAATCTTAAAGTAGCAATGCTATTCTCGACAACTTTAAAAATAAAAATAAGAATATAGATTAAAATAGGCATTATATCACCTCTATTATTATGGTAAATAACGTTTATTTTAATCATAATTGACAAATAATAATTAATATTGTATTATTAAAAAGGAAGGAAAGATGATTATGTATTTAACGGAACAACAAAAACAATTATTTTATGCAAATGTTAAGAATTTGAATTTAAGTGTGTATGCTAAAAGAGAATTAGATGGTTTATATGAAGTTAATAATAGTTTAGGTCAAGATTATATTACTTTTGAAGTTTTTTCTTATAAAGATGTTTTAGAAGAAATAGATAAAGTAGCTTTACTTATTAGTAGAAATCCTAATGTTAAAAAACAATATCAAGCCATTATTAAAGACCAAATGTTTTTATCAGAAGAATTAGGAGATTATAATGAGATTCTTAAAAAAATTCTTAAATTAGAAGCAGCTTTAGGTTTAGAACTTGATTTAAAATATGCTTGTTTAATTAATCAAATTTTTGATGAAACATATATGGATATTGTTAACAAACATTATAATGATCCATATAAAGTTAAAATAAAACAATTACCTACACTTTAAAAAAAATTAATGAAATCTAATTCATTAATTCTTTTATTTTGTCAGTATTTTTAAAGTTTAATTTAGCAATTTCTGTTAATTTGTCAAAACCATATTTTTCAACTATTTTCAAACCAACTTCATCAACTTTATTACTAGCACCCTTAAGTAAAAACATATCAATGCTATCACCTAATTTATCAAATTCATTTAAAAATACATATCTACTTATTAAAGAAGCACAAGCTACAGCTAAACATTTATCTTCAGCTTTAGTAAGAAAAGTTATATTTTTATAATAATTAGTTTCTTTTAAATAATTAAAATAAACATAAGGTTTAGCAAATTGATCAACAACAACATAATCAGATGGATATTGACTTGTCATTTTAAGTAAAACTTTATTATGTAAAACAGCTTTTATTTTATTCATATTCATATCACTAGTATATTTTTCATTATATTCTTTATTAGATAAAATTAAACATTCATAAGGAATCTTTTTAATAAATTTAGGAACAATTTCCAATATTTTATCATCCGTTAATTTTTTACTATCTTTAACACCTAAAGCTTCTAAAAAAGGAATATCTTCTTTTTTAACAAGACTCGCTGTTACTACTACGGGTCCAAAATAATCCCCAGTTCCAACTTCATCAGAACCAATCGTTGTTGCATAATATATTTTAGGATCAACTTTAATAATTTCTTTATCCTTTTTTTTATCTTCACTATTGACAATTTCAACTTTTTTATTTGGATTTAAATGTTGTTCCATTTGTTTCCACATAAGAGCATCAACATCCGCACTGACACCTTGAAAAACAACTTTGTTAGAATTGTATAAAGTAATAACAGTATCAGCTTCATTAGCTTGAAAAACAGCATAATCGGGCGTTTTATCTCTTTTCTTATCTTCAAAATATTCAATCATTTTATCCTTAGTATTATCACTAACTTTTAATGTAATTGTCATTTATTTATCACCTGTTTAAATTGTATCATATATTTGACCATTTTAAAAGATATAAAGTTATACAAATTTAAACCACCACTTTAATTTTGTATAAATAAACATTGATATTTCATATAAAATATGGTACTATGGTAATAAGGAAGCGTGGATATATGGATTATATAAAAAGAAATATTGAAGAAACAATTATAAAATTAAATAAGAAATATCCTGTTATTATAATAACAGGAGCTAGGCAAGTTGGTAAAACAACCCTTTTAAATTTTATAAAACAAAAAGATAAAATTAACTACGTTACTTTAGACGATATAAAAGTTCGAACCTTAGCCTTAGAAAATCCTCAACAGTTTTTAAAACAATATGAAGCACCATTAATAATTGATGAATTTCAATATGCTCCTTCTTTACTAAAATATATTACCACAACTAATAAACAGTTTTATTTAATTCAAAATGATGACAAAATAATTGATAAAGAAGTTGGTATTTTAAATTTATATGGTTTATCTAATCGGGAGATAAATGGTTATCAAGCTAATCTTTTTATACCTTCTAAAAAAAATTTAAAAATTGAATCTTCTAGTTTAGAAGCCCTTTATAAAAGAATTTTAAAAGGTAGCTTTCCAATATTATATAATACCAATATAGATAAAAATACTTTTTATGATAATTATATTAAAACATATATTGAAAGAGATATTAGAGAATTAATCAATATAAAAGATGAAATAAAATTTATGAAATTTATATCAGCAGTAGCTTTCAAAACAGGACAAGAATTAATTATTAATGATATTTGTAAGGAAGTTGATATAACTAATCCTACAGCCTTAACTTGGTTATCTATTTTATTTAATACAGGAATAATTTATTTGTTACAACCGTTATCTAATAAGGTTGGTCGTATTATAAAAAGACCTAAAATTTATTTTATGGATACCGGTTTAGCTTGTTATTTAATGGGTTATACTAATAGTAAGGCTATAGAAAATAATACTTTTATTTTAGAAACTTATGTAGTTAGTGAAATAATTAAATCTTTTAGTAATAATGGTTTAAAAGCTGATGAACATTTATTTTACTACCGCGATAATAATAATCATAAAATAGATTTATTGATTATATATCATAATACAGTATATCCGATAAAAATAAGTAAAAGTTTTAATATGGATTTTATTAATAATTTTAAATTTGTTAATAATTTTAAAATGAAAGTTGGTTCAGGTGCTATAATATGTATAGCCGATAAAATGTTTCAAATTGATAAAAATAATTATTGTATTCCGATTGAATACATCTAAGAGGAAGGTGAAACTATGGTTAAATATGATGAAGGTTCAATTAAAATATTAGAAGGTTTAGAAGCTGTAAGAAAAAGACCTGGTATGTATATTGGTTCAACCGATAAAAGAGGTTTACATCATTTAGTATGGGAAATTGTTGATAACGGCATTGATGAAGTTTTAAATGGTTTTGGTAAAAAAATAAAAATTATTCTTCATAAAGATCATTCCATTAGTATTGAAGATGATGGTCGTGGCATTCCTTGTGGAACACATAGTAGTGGTATGTCAACACCAGAAGTTATTTACACTGTTTTACATGCTGGCGGGAAATTTGAAAACAGTGGTTATAAAGTATCAGGAGGACTACACGGTGTTGGAGCTAGTGTTGTTAATGCTTTAAGTAAATGGATGGAAGTAACCATTAAAAGAGATGGTTATGAACATTTTATTAGATTTAACAATGGTGGTAAAGTAGAAATACCTTTAAAAAGATTAGATAAAACTGGTAAAACAGGCACTAAAGTAAGATTCCTACCCGACAGTGAAATATTTTCTAGCATTCAATTTTCTTTTACAACTATTTGTGAAAGAATGCAAGAATCAGCTTTTTTACTTAAAGGTTTAACCGTTGAAATAATTGATGAAGAAGATGAAAAACAAGAATTATTTTGTTATCAAAATGGTTTAAAATCATTTATTGAATATTTAAACGATGGTAAAAGTCAACTTCATAAAGTTGTTAATTTTGAAGGTTCAAAAGATGGTATTAATGTCGAAGTTGCTTTTCAATATACGGATACTTATTCAGAAAATTTAATTAGTTTTGCTAATAATGTTAAAACTGTTGATGGGGGAGCTCATGAAGTTGGCTTTAAAACAGCTTTAACTAGAGTTTTTAATGATTATGCTCGAGCTAATGGCTATTTAAAACCTAAAGATAAAAATTTAGAAGGTAATGATACTAGAGAAGGTTTAACAGCTATTATAAGTTTACAAATAAATGAAGAATTATTACAATTTGAAGGTCAAACAAAAGGTAAATTAGGTACACCTACTGCTCGAACAGTGGTTGAAAGTATTGTTAGTGAACAATTACAATTTTTCTTAGAAGAAAATAAAGCCATTGCTACGGATATTTTAAGTAAAATGGTTAAAAGTAAAACGGTTCGTGAAGCCGCCCGTAAAGCCCGTGATGAAGCTCGTAATGGTAAAGGTAAAAGTAAAAAAGAACAAGCTTTATCTGGTAAATTAACCCCAGCTCAATCACGTAATCCTCATAAAAACGAACTATTTTTAGTCGAAGGTGATTCAGCTGGTGGTTCAGCTAAACAAGGCCGAGATCGTAAATTTCAAGCCATTTTACCACTTCGTGGTAAAGTAATTAATACCGAAAAAGCTCGCTTAGACGATGTCTTAAAAAATGAAGAAATAAACACAATGATTCATACAATTGGCGCTGGTGTTGGTAGTGATTTTGAAATTAAAGATTGTAACTATGACAAAGTAATTATCATGACCGATGCCGATGATGATGGTGCTCATATTCAAATATTATTATTAACCTTCTTTTACCGATATATGAAACCCTTAATTGAAAACGGTAAATTATTTATTGCTATGCCACCTTTATATAAAATATTTGGTGGTAAAACAATTAATTATGCATGGACCGAAGAAGAACGAAAAACCATTTTAGAAAACAGTAAAATCAAATTAGAAACCCAAAGATATAAAGGTTTAGGTGAAATGAATCCTGATCAATTATGGGAAACAACCATGGATCCCAACTTAAGAAGTTTAGTTAAAATAAATATAACAGATGTTGCTTTAGCTGAAAAAAGAGTTAGTATTTTAATGGGTGATAAAGTAGAACCTCGTAAAGAGTGGATTGAAGAAAATGTTGATTTTTCAATGACCGATGACTATGTATAAAAAATATATTAAACGCTTATTAGATATAATTTTTTCAATTATTTTTATCATTTTATTATTTCCTTTGGGTTTAATAATTATGATAATTACTTATTTTAATTTAGGAAGACCTATTTTTAATGAAAGAAAAAATAGAGAAGGCATGCATAAAAAAACCTTTATTATGTATAAATTCCGTACTAAAAAAATAGGCCAAGAAGCATTTACTAAGATAAGTAAATTTATTGATATTTTTAGGTTAAACGAATTACCCCAATTATTTAACATTTTAAAAGGTGATATGTCTTTTATTGGGCCGAGACCTTTTATTCCTAATGATGATTTACCTAAAGATGTAATAAGTCCTAAACGTTATTTAGTAAGACCTGGTATTATGGGCTTAGCCCAAGCTAATGGTGGTCGGAAAATAACTCATCATAAAAAATTAGAATATGATATTTTGTACTATGATAATTTAAGTTTTTTATTTGATTTAAAAATATTTTTTAAAACATTTAACATTAACAATTTTAAATAAGAGGTGGATTTATGGAAGATTTATTAAAAAGAATATATGATTATTCCTTAGAAGATATTATGGGAGAACGGTTTGGAAGATATTCTAAAACCATTATTCAAGACCGAGCTTTACCTGATGTTCGAGATGGTTTAAAACCTGTTCAAAGACGTATTTTATTTACGATGTATCAAGGACGTAATACATTTGATAAACCTTATCGTAAAGCTGCTAAAACCGTCGGCGATGTTATGGGACAATACCATCCTCATGGTGATTCTAGTATATATGAAGCTCTAGTTAGAATGAGTCAATGGTGGAAACAAAATGTTGTTTATGTTGATATGCATGGTAATAATGGTTCTATGGATGGTGATAGTCCCGCTGCTTATCGTTATACCGAAGCTCGCTTAGGTAAAATAAGTAATGAATTATTAAAAGACATTAATAAAGATACCGTTAAAATGATGTATAACTATGATGATACTTTACTAGAACCAACTGTATTACCAGCTAAATATCCTAATTTATTAGTTAATGGAGCTAGTGGTATTAGTGCTGGTTATGCAACCAATATTCCCCCTCATAATTTAGGTGAAGTAATTGAAGCAACTATTAAAAGAATCGATAGTCCTAATTGTACTTTAGATACAATTTTAAATATTGTTAAAGGTCCTGATTTCCCAACCGGTGGTATTGTTGAAGGTAAAAAAGGTATAATTGATGCCTTTACAACCGGCCGTGGTAAAGTTATTGTCAAAGCCCGATTTGAAATAATTAAAAACCAAATGATAATTACCGAAATTCCCTTTGATGTTAACAAAGGTAATCTTGTTAAAAGAATCGATGAAATAAGAATAGATAAGAAAATTGAAGGAATAGCCGAAGTACGAGATGAATCTGATTTAGAACATCCGGAAACAATTGTTATCGATTTAAAAAAAGACTGTGATACCAATTTAGTTATTAATTATTTACTTAAAAATACTGAATTACAAATAGCTTATAATTATAACATGGTTGCCATTGTTAATCGTCGTCCAATGACCTTGGGTATATTAGCTATATTAGATGCTTATATAGCTCATCAAAAAGAAGTAATTATTAAAAGAACAAAGTTTGATTTAGAACATGCCCAAGTAAGAATGCATATCGTTGAAGGTTTAATTAAAGCTTTATCCATCTTAGATGAAGTAATCAAAACCATCAGAGGATCTAAAAATAAAAGTGATGCTAAAAATAATTTAGTCATAACTTATGCTTTTTCCGAAGTTCAAGCCGAAGCCATTATTATGTTACAATTATATAAATTAACAAATACGGATGTAACCGAATTAATGGAAGAAAATAGACAATTAGAACTTATTGTTAAAGGATTAGAAGAAATATTAGGTGATAGTGAAATTCTTAAAAAAGTTATGAAAGAAGAATTAAAAACTATTAAAAAAGAATATGCTACTCCACGTAAAACAGATGTTAAAGATGAAATAACCGAAATTAAAATTGATACAACTTGTTTAATACCTAAAGAAGATTGTATTGTTGTTGTTACAAAGCAAGGATATGTAAAAAGAGTGTCAAAGAGAAGTTATACTTTAGAAGAAGCAACTTTAGTTAAAGATAATGATTATGTTATTGGATTATATGAAATGAACACCTTAGACACTTTATTATTATTTACCGATTTAGGTAACTATATATATATACCAGTATACGAATTACCGGATTTAAAATGGAAAGAATTAGGTAAACATATAAGCAATATAATTCCTATTAAAACCGAAGAAAATATTATTAATTGTTTACCCGTTACCGACTTTAACACTGATACTTATTTAACCTTATTTAGTAAAAATGGTTTAGTTAAAAGAACAAAATTAAGTGAATTTAAAGTTACTAGATATTCAAAACCTCTTACCTGTATGAAATTAAAAGACAATGATTTAATTGTTGATGTAACTAGTAATACTGGTAATGAAATATTTATTGTATCTAAAAAAGGCTATGCTTTGAGATTTTCAACAAGTGAAGTAGCCCCAATAGGCATTAAAGGTAGTGGCGTTAAAGGAATTAATTTAAAAGATGATTCCGTTGTCAGTGGCCATATTTTTAATAATAATGAATATGTAATTGTTATAACTTCAAATGGAACTGGTAAAAGAATCAAACTATCAGAATTTGATTCATTGACAAGAACACGTAAAGGTATTTTACTAGTTCGTGACGTTAAAACTAACCCATATCGTATTTTAAAAACCTTCATTAATGATGAAAAAAATATGGGATTATTAATTGATAATAGTATCGATTATATTAAAACAACTGAATTACCAATAGTTGATCGTTATTCAACAGGTACCGTCATAACTAAAAAAGGTATTGATGATTGTTTTATAATTACTAATTTAACTAAAAAAGAAGATATAAAAGAAATTGTTGAAGATGAAATATTAGATATTTCCTTAGATGAAGTTGACGAAAAAATATTAACAATTGATGATTTCTTAGATGATTTTGAAATATAGTTATAATTAAAAAATAAGGATAATAACCAACATACCTTAGCAATAAAATACCATTAATTTGGTATTTTTTTCAAATAAAAATTAATTAATGTGTACTTTTTTATTATGAAACATAAACTATAATAGGTGATTATCATGGCTAAGCGTGAAGAATTTAAAGAATTTGTTAAAAAGAATCCTCAATTAGTTAAATTTGTTAAAAATGGGGAAATGAATTGGCAAAAATTTTATGAAATATATGATTTATACGGAGATAAAGAAGATGCTTGGAAAGACTATCTAACCGTGGCTACTTCAACAACAGCTGCTGTTGGATTAACCGATGTTGTTAATTGGTTTAAAAATATTAATTTAGATTCTGTGCAAACAGGGGTATCCAATTTACAAAGAGTTTTAGGAGTATTTAATGATTTAGGAGCTAAAGATACTAAAAAACCAACTGAAGAATATAAACCACGACCTGTTTATAAACATTTTGAGGATTAATGCTTTTAGATTTACAATTTAAAATTAAAAACAATCCTAATTATATTAAATATTTAAGAGAACATTCATATTGGTATAAGTTTTTGAACAGGGTTCCTAATAGTTTTAAAGATTTTGAAGAAGAAGTTAAAACTAATTATAAGTTAAGGCCAAGTGATAAAATAAGTCGAACTTTGGATACTTTTGATATGTTGGGTCATATATTAGAAGCTTTAAAAAAATAAAATATAAGGAATAATAGCTTTATATTTTTTTTATACTAATATTATTAATTTAAACTAATAAAATTATATAGGTGATACTGTGAGTTTAAAAGATTTAAGAACTTTTATTTTAGAAGATGATTTTAAAATAACTTATTTAAATAATAAAATAGATATTATTAATTATGTTAAAATTGAGCATTTTAGTAGTGATAAAATAATAATAAATTATAATAAAGGAACTATTTATGTTATTGGTAATTATTTATATGTTTCAAAATTGATGAATGATGAGTTATTAATTGAAGGTAAAATTGAAAGAATAGAGTTTAGGTGATTTATGAAAAATAGATTTTTTTACAATTATCAAAGCAAATTAAAAGTAAATATAAAAGGTAAAAATGTGGAACGTTTTATTAAAAGATTGGCGTTTAATAAAATAGAATTATTGAGTATAAAATATATAAAATATGATGAAATTAATA
>JAVXGE010000034.1:0-9930 GCA_036657555.1 Bacilli bacterium | reverse complement strand
ATTATTTTTTAAGGTTAAACCTTGCTTGATATAAATATATATAATAATTGGACAAAATATGATTAAAAAAACAACATTAATTGATAATCCTTTATTTATAAAAACTAAGCCATTATTTTTATAAGAAAATTGAATATTTAAAAAATACAAAAATCCACCTAAAATAATGCTAGAAGTATAGAAAAACAAACCATTTTTAACGGTATATTTTAAACTTTTATAACCAAAACTAACTAAAAGCATTATTATACTAATTAATATTTTTAAAATAAATAAAGTTATAGAATTTATTTTAATAAATAAAAACAATAGACTTAAACCACCTATAAAAGCTCCCAGCATTATTTTATAAATAGAAACATTTCTTCTTAAAATAAGGCTAACTGATAGTAAAAGAAGAAAATCAAAAAAAAAGTTTAAGATTAATACTAAATCAATATATACTTTCACATTATCACCTATTCCTATTATAAAAAAAAAAACCTTAAAATAATGTCGCTTTAAGGTTTAATTATTAATTTTTATTTTTTCGGATTTTGTTTCAATATTAATTCTTTGGACAACTGCTAAAGAACACATTAATGATATAGCATAAGACCCACCATAGCTTAGAAATGGTAATGGTACTCCCGTTAATGGTATAAGTCCAAATAATCCACCTAGGTTGAGGAAAATATGAATAAAGATATAACTAGCTATTCCTAAACAAATATATTTACCTCTAATAGTCGTTGCTCGACTAGCTATTCTTAAAATACGATATAACACATAAAGAAAAGCTAAAAAAATAAAACTACATCTTAATAAACCATATTCTTCACCAATAATGGCAAAAACACTATCTGTATGTGGATGTGGAATATAAGAATATTTTTGTTTTGATTTACCTATTCCTAAACCAAAAATACTACCATCATTAATAGCTATAAAACCATTACAAATTTGATAACCACTCGTTTCATATTTTGAGCAAGGATTATAATAATCAAACCGTTCCATTTGGGCAGGGCTTAAAATGTAGCCTTGTTTTATTTTAAGACCCATTATAGCAATAGTAACAACCACAATTCCTAATAAAACAGTTCGTAATTTATCAATTTTTTTTAAAGGTCCTACAAAAAACATAATTCCAAATGTCAACATCATAATCATCATTGAACCTAAATCCTTTTGAATAAAAGTTAAAATAGGAATTATACAAGCAACAATTAAAATAAACCCTAATTTTTCATATCTTTTTTTAATATCATTTTCCGTTTTTAAAATACGATAATATTTTTCAAATAATAAAGATACATAAATAATAATAATCGGTTTAGCAAATTCACTTGGTTGAATAGAACCGATAAAAGGTAAAGGTAGCCAATTAATAGCTCCATTTATTTCTTCACCAAATTTAAATAAAGCTAGTACCAACATCAAAATAAAAACAAAAACAAAGGGAATAATTTTTTTATATAATTTAGTATCCAAATTTAATAAAATATAAGATAAAAAAGTTCCTATTCCTAACATAATTAATTGTCTAAAAAAGTAGTGATAAGTTGAAACACCATATTGAACAACTGCTTCTCTACTTGAAGCGGTTACAATATTAAGTAAACCAAAAAGGAATAACGCAATTGTTATAATTAATAATGGCTTATCCATTTTGTTAACTAACTTTTTAATATTTACAAGTAGTTTCATATCTTTTCACCTTACATACTATATAATAACACATATTTATTAGTTTGAAAATAGTATTATCTAAAATTAGGTTTTAATAGTGAACATAATGTTTAAAAACTAATAAAATATATTAGTTAGAAGGAGGTAATAATATGTATTATTATGGTGGATATAGTGGTTATGGTGCAAACCAAGGTTATGGTTGTCAACCTAACTATGGCTGTGGTCAACCTAACTATGGTTGTGGCCAACCTACATGTGGTGGCGGCACAGGATATGGTGCAGCCGTATTACTAGTTTTATTTATTTTATTAGTAATAATTATTGGTGCAAGAGCTTTTGATCATAATGAACCTCATAGATAGGAAGCTAAAGACTTCCTTTTTTCTTGTCTTAAAACCATATTTATGATAAAATATATACTGGTTAAGAAAAAAAACTATTAAATATATTGGTAACAGGAGTTGAGTTTATGTTTAAAAAATTAGATATTTTAGATGAAAAAGAAAAAATATTAAGAAAAAAAAGTCAAGATGTAATTTTCCCATTATCTAAAGAAGATAAAAAATTAATTCAACAAGCCATTGATGAATTAACTTATAGTCAAATTGAAGAATATGCTAAAAAATACACTTTACGCCCTGGAATGGGTTTAGCTTTTCCCCAATTAGGACTTCTTAAAAGAATCATTATTATTGTCCATGAAGTTAAACCTGGGACTTTTGATAATTATGTTTTTATAAATCCTAAAATTATTTCAAATTCTGAAGAAAAAATTGCTGCTGAAGCTGGTGAAGGATGTTTAAGTGTCAATCGTGAAGTTGAAGGTCACATTCCAAGATATGCTCGGGTTACCATTGAAGGATTTGATGAAGATGGCAACAAAATAAAAGTTCGTGCTCGTGAAGAATTAGCGATTGCCTTTCAACATGAAATAGATCATTTAGAAGGTATCCTTTTCTATGATCACATTAATAAAAATAAACCATTCTATACTGAAGATGAAATGCGTTTAATATAAAAGCTGTGTTATTAAAAACACAGCTTTATTTAAGTTCTTCTAACTTAACACTAACTAATTTACTAACCCCTGATTCTTGCATAGTAATTCCATACAAAGTATCAACATACTCCATCGTTTTCTTTTTATGAGTAATAATAATAAATTGGGTTTTATCTTTTAAGCTACGAACATATTTACCGAAGGAATCAACATTACTATCATCTAAAGCTGCTTCAACTTCATCTAAAATACAAAAAGGAACAGGTTTTGATTTAAGAATTGCAAATAATAAACTAATAGCTGTAAATGTTTTTTCCCCACCAGATAGTAAAGAAATCGTCGATAATTTCTTACCGGGTGGTGAAGCTATAATATCAATACCCGTTTCTAGTATACGTTCCGGATTAGTTAATTTTAAAGATGCTTGTCCTCCTTTAAATAATTCTTTAAATGTTTGACTAAAATTTTCTTGAATTATTTTAAAAGTTTTTAAAAACTCTTGTTCCATCACTTTATCCATTTCATCAATTATTTCTAATAAAGTATTAGTTGCCTTAGTTAAATCATCCCTTTGACCTAATAAAAATTCATATCTTGTATTAACGCGGTCATATTCTTCAATTGAACCTAAATTAACACTACCTATTTCTTTAAGTCTTTTTTTAAGATTATTAACTTGATTACGAGCAATATTATCTGGTATTTCTAATTTATATTTACTAGTTGCTGCCTCATAAGTTAAATTATAAGTTTCATTTAAAATATTTAATAAATTATCCAACTTAACATCTAATCGATTGACCGAAATTTCTAATTGTTTTAAAACATTATTTTTTTCATTAAAAAGACTATTTTCTTTTTTAAGTGATAATTCATATTCTTCTAAATCATTATTTAATTCATCTTTTTTATTAATTAAATTATTCAAATCAGTTTCTAAATTAGTTTGAGCATTTTTAGCAAAATAATATTGTTTTAAAATGGTTTCTTCTTCATCAACTAATTGTTTTGATAAAAGACTATTAGTTCCTAATAATTCTAAAGAAATATTTTTTAAATCTTCATTTAATATACTTAAAGATTGGTTATCCATATCAATTCGAACTTCATTATCTATTTTATTCTTATTAATTAAATAAATTCTATCTTCATAAGCTCTTAAATCCATATCAATAGCATTTATTTTTTCTTCAATTATTCCAACCTTTAAAACAATATTATCTAATTCTTTTATTAATTTTTCTAACTCATATTTTTCTAAAATAATATTACGATTATTATTTTTACCACCCGTTAATGATCCACCAACATGTAATAATTCCCCATCTAAAGTAACAATACGGTAATGATAATTAATTTTTTTAGCTATGATATTAGCATGATCAATATTGTCAACGACTAAGACATTTCCTAATTGATTTAAAATAATCGGACTATATATTTTGTCATAAAAAACTAAACTACTAGCTAAACCAATATAACCTTCCATTAATAAAGAATTGGTTTCAAAATCAACACCTTTAGGTTTAATAACATTTAAAGGAAAAAAAGTAACTCGTCCTACATTATTATCTTTTAAATAATTAATTGCTTCTTTTGCACATGTCTCATTATCAACAACAATATTAGTACTAGCCATACCTAATGCTGATGAAATAGCTAAAGAATATTTTTCATCAACTTGAAATAAATTACCAATAACATCCTTAATCCCTCTTAATTTAGGATTATCAAGAACCTTTTTAACAGCATAAGGTAAACTAGCATTACTATCAATACTATATTTTAAAGAATCTATTTTAACCTTTAAATTTTGTTCCGTTCGTAAAAACTCTTTTAAATTATTTTCAAAAGCTAAACGTTCTTTTTTTAGTTCTTCAAATTTTTTATTTTCTAAACTTTTCTTTTCTTCTAATTCCATACTAGTTTGTTTTAAAATTAAAATATTACTTTCTAATTGTTTAATTTCATTTTGAATTTTAAATTCTTTTTCTTTTAAAACAATTAAATTATCATGATATTTTATATCGGTAACACTATATTTTTGACGTTCTAAAATAATCTTTTTTTGACCATTAATTTGTTCAACTTCCGTTATTAATTTCATTAAAGATATTTGTTTATCTTTAATTTCTTCATTTAAAAGGCTTATTTTATTTTTATACTCTAAAATTTTAACTTCACCAGTACTATTTGCAGTTGCAATTAAAGAAATTTCATCGTTTAAAATATCAATTTTTTCTTTATTATTTTGATATTCAAAATTCAAATTAGTAATATCATTAGTAATTAAAGCTACTTCAATTTCTTCTAATTCATCATTTATTTTATTATATTCTAAAGCACTTTCTTTTTGAGCTTTTAAAGGTTCAACTTGCACTTCTAATTCATTTATAATATCATTAACACGATTCATATTACTATTAGTACGATCTAATTTACGTAAAGCTTCTTCTTTTCTTTTTTTATATTTTAAAACGCCTGATGCTTCTTCAAAAATAATTCTTCTTTCATCAGGTTTATCACTTAATATTTCTTCTATTTTACCTTGTGAAATAATATTAAAACTTTCTTTAGCAATTCCAGAATCTAATAAAATATCGGTTATATCTTTTAAACGAACTTTTTCATTATTTAAAAAATATTCATTAGTTCCATCTTTATAAAGTCTTCTTTTTATAGCTACTTCGGTAAAATCTAAAGGTAAATAATGGTCTAGATTATCAAGAATTAAAGTAACCGAAGCAACTGAAGAAAAATTACGTGATTTACTACCTGAAAAAATGACTTCTGTCATATTTCCATCACCACGTAATGATTTAACCGATTGCTCACCTAAAACCCATCTAACAGCATCAACAACATTACTTTTACCGCTTCCATTAGGACCAACAATACCGGTTATTTGGTTATCTAATTCGATTAATGTTTTATCGGCAAATGATTTAAAACCATGTGCTTTAATAGCCTTTAAATACATAATTCACCTCTTATTTTACAATAACTGTTCTTAATATCTTATTACTATTACAAGTATAAGTAATAGTATTAATGCCTATTTTAGTTATATCAACTGTTCCACTTACAACTGCATCTGTTAATATGTTGTTAGTTTTACAAACAGCTCCTAATTCTTTATAAGTTTCATTAAGCTTTAAACGAGTTAAAACATCTCCGTTTAAAGTTATTAAGGGCATATTTTCAAATATTTCCTCATTCTTACCGCTATCAACTAAAACTTCATAATTTATTATTCCTGCTTGATTATTTATTTTAACAAGCATATCATTTCTAAAAAGCTTTTTAGTTAAAGGATTTTTAATATCAATATCAACAAAACTATCTTGTTTTAATTGACTTATTGTTAAAGTAATAGTTTCTCCTTCTAAAGGTTTAGCAAAAACATTTTCTGATAACCAATTTTGAGCTGATAACTCAATAGATTTAATTTGTTTATTATATAAATCTTGTCTTCCATCTTTAATCTCTTTATCAACAATAGGTGTTATAATTAAAAATAAAGCTGCTAAAATAACTAAAACACCAATTAACTCAACTAAAGTAAAGCCTTTTTTCATATTCTTAACTCCTTTTAATTCATTAATGAATCCCCAATTATAATAATAAGTTTCATTAAACTATCACTTAAATAATAAAATGTATCTTTAAAAAAATTATTTTTTGCTTTTGTTGTATCAATTTTTATAATATTTTTATCACTAGTTATTAAACAATTATATCTTTTATATTTTTTAATTATTTCTTCATCTAATTGACCATAAAAAACAATCATTTTATTCGTAATATAAATACTATCTTTAACAAAGGTATTCATATATTTTGTAATCACTTCATAATTACAAATAATATAATTAACCTTTTTCTTTTTAAAATATCTTCTAATTTTTTTAATTTTAATGGTTTTAGATTTACCTTTTCCCACTTCTTCTTTAGAATAAGAATCTAAAAGATTACAATTTACAATATCAGCATTTTTACTTATACTTTCAACTAATATTTCATTCAAACCAATGCCAATAACATTACCCGTCATTTTTTTAACAATATCAATTATTTTTTTTTGCATGTTCTACCTCTTTTAATATATCATTGATAACATAATTAGCACATAATATTCCTGCTATAGCTGGAACCGGAGCTATTGTTCCTAATTGTTTATTTTTAATCGGTATTTCTTCACTATAAATAACTGGTATTTTATGATTTACATCTTTTAATAAATTACGCATTTTTTTAGCTAAAGGATCATTTTTTGTTTGCATTAAATAACTAAATTTAACTTTAGATGCATCAATCCGATTAGCCATACCCATGGAAGAAATAAATTTTATTTTATTTTTTAGACAATATCTAATTATAGCTTCTTTGGTTGGCATTGTATCACAAGCATCAATAACATAATCAACTTGATGTTCAAATAAAATATCTAAATTATCTTTATTTATAAATTTAGTTATTTTAATAACTTCACAATCTTTATTTATATGTCTAATCCGATTTAACCAAATATTTGTCTTATATTTACCAATATTATTATCTAAAGCCATCAATTGCCGATTTAAATTAGAAATATCAATTACATCATTATCAACAATAATTATTTTTTTAAAGTAAGTTCGAGCTATAACTTCTAAAGCATAACTTCCAACTCCACCTAAACCAATAATTAAAATAGTTTTAGAAGTAAGAGCATCTAATTTAGAACCTAATAACAACTTTAAACGTTCATCCATGTGTTTTCACCTTATTAATTATACCATTATTCATTATTGTTTGTCAAAGTATATAATCAAAAGTAGATTATTATTTTATATGGACTATCTATTTTTTCATATAATAGATTAAAGATAAAAAGAAGGTGTATTATAAATGAATTTAAACTTAGACATAATTATTAAAATAGCCTCTTTTATTGGTTCTTTAGGTGTTATTATAGCCAGTTTAAAAGTTATATTAAGTAAAGCTTTTAAACCTTTAAACGATAAAATTGATATTATTGATAAAAATCAATGTCATAACTATTTAGTTGATTTTTTAAGTGATAAAGAATCAGGATTAGCAAAAAATGAATTTCAAATAACTCGTGCCTATGAAGTATATGATCATTATACAAAAGATTTAAAAGGTAATTCCTATATTCACGATAAATGGGAAAAATTAATGAAAGGAGAATAATATGAATTTTGAACAATTAATGAATATTTTATCAGTTTCTATCATAAGCGGTATTATAAATACCCAAGCTATTCAATATATTAAAATTAATTTTAACATTAAAAATAATATTATATATGTCCTTGTTTCTTTTTTTATCGGAGCATTATTTGCCTTTTCATTTACTAGTTTTAATTTGATAGAAATATTATGGTGTGGTTTAATATCTATTATCGGTGCTGAAGCTTTATATAAAGCTTTAGAAGGCAAATTTGGTTTAGTATCTAAGTCTAAAAAAAACTGAATAAATCAGTTTTTTAATAAAATCAGCTTTAACTGATTTTTTTTCTATTGGTAGCGAGAGAGGGATTCGAACCCCCGACTTTATGGGTATGAACCATACGTTCTAGCCAGCTGAACTATCTCGCCAATAAAAGTAAGCAATCTAATTATATCAAAGTCACTTACTTTTGGCAATACCTTTTATAGTTTTTTTTCATATTTATGAATTCTCAAAGTAAAAACACGTTTTTAAACAGACGTGTTATTACTTTGGAAATTCACCTTTTTTTTCATAATTTTTTAAAACATTTTGCAATAATGTACAAACAGTCATTGGCCCAACACCGCCCGGAACAGGAGTTATATAAGCCGCCATTACATCACTTGCTACATCCCCACATAATTTACCATCTACTCGCGACATGCCAACATCAACAACAACACAATCCTTTTTAACCATATCACTAGTTATTAAATTTTTACATCCGGTGGCAGAAATTAAAATGTCAGCCGTTAATGTATAATTAATTAAATTGTCTGTTTTAGAATGACATATTGTAACTGTAGCATCATTTTCTAATAATAACATTGCTAATGGTTTGCCAACTAAATTAGAACGTCCAACAATAACTGCATGTTTGCCACTTATTTTAATATCATTAGCTTTTAATAAATTAATAATACCTAAAGGTGTACAAGGAACTAAACCCTTATGTCCTTTAAATAATTTGCCCATATTTGTATCAGTTAAACCATCAACATCTTTTTCTTTATTAATTAAATTAATTAATTTATATTCATCAAATTTAAGAGGAAGTGGTAATTGAATTAAAATACCATCAACATAATCATCATTATTTAATTCAATAATTTTATTAATAACTTCTTTTTCGGAAGCTCCAACATTAAATTTAATATGTTTAAAATAAAGACCTATTTCATTACAAGCATTAGCTTTAGCTTTTATATAAATATTACTAGCTTCATCATCACCTACTTGAATAACAGCAAGACAAGGTTTAATCAAATAATGTTTAATCTTATTTTTTAACATTTCTTTGGTTTCACCACTTAGTTGTTTTCCGTCTAAAATCATTTATTTCACCCCTTTATAATGGATATTTATTTGTTATTTTTAAAACTCTATTTTTTAAAATTTCTTTATCCTGTTTATTTTTTAAAGTATCAATAATAATTAAACCAATTTCTTTAAAATCTTCTTCTTTTAAGCCTCGAGTAGTCATGGCTGGGCTTCCTAATCTAATACCACTTGTTTTAAAAGGTGATTCTAAATCATAAGGAATCGTATTTTTATTAACGGTTATATTTATTTCGTCTAATAATTGTTCTGCTTCTTTACCCGTCATATTTAACGATGTTACATCAACTAATATTAAATGATTATCTGTACCATTTGATATAATCCTTAAACCATTTTCTTTTAAAGTATCTGATAAAGCTTTTATATTTAACAATACTTGTTGTTGATATACTGTAAACTCTGGTTGTAAAGCTTCATAAAAACATTGTGCTTTAGCCGCTATAACATGCATTAAAGGTCCTCCTTGAATGCCAGGGAATATAATTTTATTTATTTTTTTAGCTATTTCTTCATCATTAGTTAAAATTAAGCCCCCACGTGGTCCGCGTAATGTTTTATGTGTTGTCGATGTTACAACATCTGCATAAGGAAGTGGACTAGGATGTAAATTAGTCGCTACTAACCCCGCAATATGAGCCATATCAACCATTAAATATGCTCCTACTTTATCAGCTATTTCTCTGAAACGCTTAAAATC